>NZ_JAZHDB010000119.1:0-19279 GCF_036584575.1 Desulfolutivibrio sp. | reverse complement strand
TCTACGCCCTCGGGCAACTCCACGATCCCGGTCACGTCCGTCGTCCGGAAATAGACGGGCTCTTAGGCCGGGATGGTCCCCATCTGGATGCCATGCAGCCGGGCGAATTCGCCGCCAGCCTGCATGAGTTCATCGAAGGTACCCATTTCCTTGATATGCTTGTCTTTTATGACCAGGATGAGGTCGGCCCGGCGCATCATGGACAGGCGGTGGGCGATGATGAACGTGGTCCGGTTGGTCATGAGCCGTTCCAGTCCTTGCATGATCAGCGCCTCGGTTTCGGCGTCCAGGGCCGAGGTGGGCTCGTCCAGAATCAGAAGCGGCGCGTCCTTGAGCAGGGCCCGGGCGATGGCCAGGCGTTGGCGCTGTCCGCCCGAGAGGTTCGCGCCGCGTTCGCCAAGCAGCGTGTCGTAGCCCTCGGGCAGGGAGGTGATGAAGTCATGGGCATTGGCCAGGGTGGCGGCCCGCACGACCTCCTCGCGGCTGGCCTTGCGCTTGCCGTAGGCGATGTTTTCATGGACGGACATGGGAAAGAGCTGGGTTTCCTGAAGCACGATGGCGATCTTCTCGCGCAGGCTTTTGAGGGTCACCCGGCGCAAGTCCTGGCCGTCGATGGTGATGGACCCTTGTTGGGGGTCGTAGAAACGTAGGAGGAGACTGATGAGCGAGGTCTTGCCCGCGCCGGTTTGGCCCACCACGGCCACGGTGGAGCCGCCGGGGCAGGCGAAGGCGACGTCGGTGAGCACGGGTTTTTCCGGGTCGTAGCCGAAGCTGACGCCCTCGAAGCGGACCTGGCAGTCGGTCACGGCCAGGGGCGCGGCGTCGGGATCTTCATGGACGGACTGGTCCATGCTCATGACGTCGATGACCCGCTTGGCCTGGGCCAAAGACCCCCGGATGCCGGCCACGGTGGTGCTTAAGCTGCTTAAGGGGGTGTAGAGGGTGGCCAGGTAGGAAATGAAAATCAGCAGTTCGCCGGTGGAGAGCGACCCGTCCAGGACGTGGCTGACGCCGATGTACAGCACCAGGGCCGTGCCCACGGCGGTGATGCCGCCGATGAGCCAGCCGTAGATGGTTTGCAGGGCGTAGAGGGAGAGCTTGCGGTCGAAGGAGTGCTGCGACTCGGCCACGAAGCGTTTTTTCTCCTCTTCCTCCCGGGCGAAGGCCTGGACCAGGGAGATGGACGAGAAGATGCGCTCCACCGTGGTATAGACCTGGCTTTCCTTCATGTGGGTCTCGGTGGTCAGGTCGCCGATGCGGCGGCTGACCCGGGAGATGGCCAGGAAAAGGAACGGGATGATGCACACGGCATAGATGGTCAGCTCCACGTCCATGCGCAGGCAGACCACGAGCATGCCGATGAGCATGGCGGTGCTGGTGAGCGTGGTGAACACCCCGTTCATGAGCAGGGTCTGCACGGAATAGGTATCGCCCATGATGCGGTAGATGAGGTCGCCGGTGGGCCATTTCTGGTGAAAGAGCAGGGATTGGCGCTGCAAGTGCTGGAAAAGGTCGCAACGCAGATCCTGGACCATGTTCTGGCCCATGCGGATGGTCAGGTAGTTGTTTAAAAGCTGGGCGAACCCCACCAGGAAGTGGACGGCCAGGAGCAGCCCCACCACCGTGGCCAGTTGCAGGGAGAGGCTGATGGTGGCGGGATCGAAGGTCCAGCCCCAGAGCGCCAGGGGGGTGCGGCCGATGATCTGGTCCACGGCGAGCTTGAGCGGCCAGGGTTTGAGCAGCTCCATGGCGCTGATCAGGCCCACCAGTCCCAGACACAGGACAAACGTCAGCCTATAGGGCCGAAGATAGGCCAGAAGGCGCAGGAATACGGGCATGGGGGACGAGCCTTGTGCGTTTTGCGTTGGCCGAAACCGGCGCGTCGTCAGGATCGGCGCGTCGTGCGCCGCCGCAGGGTTTCGTATCGTTGCCGCCAGGAGACGGAACCTGATCGTCGACCGCCGCGCGGCATGCGTTTTTCCACCGGGAGCGGACGCAACACTGGGGCACGCCGCACAGGCGACGCGCCCCAGTTGCTATCATGCATGGTCCCTAGGCGGCCAGCACGTTTTCGGTCTTTTCCCCGGATGCGGGAAGCAGCCCGGCCAGGTCTTCCACATCGCCCTCGCCGGCCGCAACGCGGCGGGACGGGGCCTTGACCCGGCGCTTTTCCACGACTTCCTCAATGGGCTCTTCCAGGGAGCCGCCGGGGCCGCGCACCATGAGATACTGCACCAGCATGGTCACCAGGACAGCGGCCCGGTACAGGCCCCACAGCATCCATCCGGCGAACAGCGCGGCCGTGGTGGCCACGGCCATGGCCGCATAGCTGGACAGGGGCAGGATGGCGATGGCGGCGGCGGTCAATCCGGCCAGGATGAGCAGGGAACGCTTGCTGGGCAGGATGGTTCCGGCCAGGCGCACGAACCGCTTGTAGCCGCCATGGTTTTCGGCCGTGACCCGCAGCTTCAGTCTGGTCCACAGGCCGGTCTTGGTGGTCAGATCCCAAGGCGGCACCGAGGAGATGGAGGAGAACCCGGTGTCGGCGGCATAGGGCATGTGCAGGCCGGTTAAGACCGACAGGATGTGGGACAGAAGCTGTTCGCGCTCCACGCCCTTGTTGTTCCAGAAGAAGCGGTGGAAGGTCAGGCGGTGGGAGAAGACCCCCGCGATCTCGGAGACCTTGCGCACCAGGCCCACCCGCGGCATCTCGCGCTCGTCGTGGGGCATGTCCTCGGCCAGGGGCACGGGGCACACGGCCTGGGAAGCGCTCTTGCGCAACTGCCACACGGTCTTGTAACGGGTCCAGCCCCGGCACAGCGGCTGAAGAAGCGTCAGTCCGGCGATGGTCAGCCGGGCGGCCAGGGTGTTGTGGCGATCCGGAAGCTTGGCCTTGCTGGCCCGATGCCCGACAAAGGCCATGGAGGTCACGGCCATGGCCAGCCCGAGAACCCCCAGGACCGGCACGAAGGGCGTGGCCACCATGAGGGCCAGGGCCAGGACCATCCATTCCATGGACAGGGGCAGGTAGGCCACGAGGCTGCCCTTGGGCTCATAGAGGGTCTGGAAGAGGCCCATGCCGAAGACGCCGTGATAGATGATGGGGCGGTTGGCCAGAAGGCAGCCGCCGATGTCGCCGTAGATGCGCCCGGCCCAGCGGGAGTTGCCCAGGACGTTGAAGCGGTCCCGGTGCTTGGGCAAAAGCAGGGCCTCGGCCCGGCCGTAGCCGTTTTGCTGCTTGATGTAGGCCGAGACGGTGTTGCGGCGGTGATGCCAGACCATCATGGCCGCGCAGAATCCGATGATGTAGCCTTCGTTCTGCAACCGCCAGCACACGTCCACGTCGTCGCCTGCGGCCCGGTAGGTGGCGTCGAAGCCGCCTATCTCCATGAGCTTTTCGCGGCGATAGGCCATGTTGCAGCCCGGGATGTGCTCGGCCACCTCGTCGGTCAAAAGGACGTGGGTGGGCGCGCCCGGGGAGACGGCCACACAGGCCGAGGTGCGGTTGTCCTCGGGCGGGGGCAGGTTGGGGCCGCCCACGGCCATGAAGCGCGGATCGGTAAAGGCCCAGGCCATGTAAGTCAGCCAGTCCGGGTCCACGTAGCAGTCGGAATCGGTGTAGGCCAGGATCTCGCCCCGGGAGGCGTTCATGCCCACGTTGCGGGCGGCGGACAGGCCCAGGTTGGGCTGATGGATGACATGGATGTACGGATACTTGGCCGCGTAGCGGTCGGAGATCTCGCCGGTTTTATCCGTCGAGCCGTCGTCGACCACGATGACCTCGAAGTTGGGATAGGCCAGCTTCTGGAAGGACGCCAGGCAGCCGTCCATGGTGGAGTCGGCGTTGTAGGCGCAAATCACCACGGAGATAAGCGGCGTCTCGGCGGGCAGAAGCGGCAGGCGCTGCCGGTAGACCTCGGCCACGGCCTCATAGGCGGGCTTGGGGTTGCGGCTGGCGTCCACCATGCCGAAGGCCCAGTCCTCGATCAGGTTGCCGCCGGTGAACCACTCGTCGGTCCAGGCGAAGACCATGGTGCCCGAGACGCCGAGTTCGAAGGCGGCCCGAAGCTGCCAGGCCAGGGTTTCGGCCACGTGCTCCTCGCCCTGGCGGATGGAGTCCATGCCGAACTCGGACAGAACCAGGGGCAGATCCCCGGCCACGTTCTGCAGGCGCTTGACGTAGGACCGGAAGGCCTTTTCGTCATGCAGATAGACGTTGACCGACAGGAAATCCAAAAACGGCAGGCGCAGGTATTCCGTGGACGGATAGTTGGCGTAGGTCACCATGCCCTCGGGGTCTTCCTCGCGCACGATGGCGGCCAGCCTGCCCAAAAACTTCTCGATCTTTTTGGCCCCGTGCCAGCGCACGATGTGCGAGGGAATCTCGTTGCCGATGAGCCAGGCCAGGATGGCCGGGTGTCCGGCCAGGGGGGCGACGGTCTCGCGGATGACCTTTTTGATCTCTTCCTTGACCTCCCACTGGTCCAGGAAACACAGGTGCTGGGGCCAGGGGATGCCCACCATGACCCGCACGCCCAGGCTCTGGGCCAGGTCCAGGAACCAGCGGGGGGGGACGTAATACACGCGGATGGTGTTCACCCCGGCGGCGCGCATCATCTCGAAGTCGCGCACCACGCGCTCCCGCTCGGGCAGGGGCTCGCCGTTTTCATTCTCGGGAAAGGGACCGTAGGTGACGCCCTTGATGAAGAATTTATCGTCTCCGGCGAACAGATAGCGGCCGTGGGCGCGCACGCGCTCCATGGGGGCGATGGCGAGACCCTCTTCGATCTGGAACATGGATGTTTCGCTCCTGGTTGCGGGGGCTTGGTTCCCCGCTTTTTTATGATTCCGGGGGATTCCCCGGACTGGTCGTCGTCTTTCCCGAAACCGCTTGGCACGGCCAGGCGAGCCCCAGAGAGCAAGCATCGTGCCGGATATTGCACACGTGTCCCGGCGGGGGTTTCGGACCTTCGCCCCCCGCCCGCAGGCCCCGTCGAGGACGAAAATTACCCCCTTTGGGCAAGGTCCGGTTACGATATCGTAACCGGCGCGAACGGTGCGGACGAAACGGACCAAAAACCCGCGTCGCGCCGGGGATGGCGGCCCCTGCCCGAGGCGTCGGGAGGGCCGACGCAGGGCTTGGCCGGGATGCCTGCTGCGGACGCCTCCGCTATCGCCGTGGCGACGGCGTGAATATCCCACAATCCGCCAGTACGGGGCGTTTTCGTGAGTTCCAACAGAGATCGTTTCATGCCCAGCCCTCCTCTCAAAGACCTATCGGCATCGGTCGGATCATGCGCGGCCCCATCCGGTCACACCATGGCCCGCCTCTCCGGGCCAGCCGGGTGTTGCCACAAAACCCGCAGGAAGGTATGGCGAAATATCCCCTGCAACCTCTTCCCTGGAGCGGGACATGCGGCATGTGTTTCGGATCGTCAGCCTGTCGTCCTTGATCTTCCTCATGGCGCTGCCCTGCCTTGGCGCCGGGCCGCATGCGTCGGCCATGCCGGGCGACATCCAGGAGATTCAGCACTCCGGGGTCTTGCGAGTCGGCGTCATCGACGCCCAGGCCCCCCCCTTCGTCTTCGAGCAAGACGGCCGCCTGACGGGCTTTGACGTGGACTTGGCCCGCCAGTTGGCGGCGGCCCTCGGCGTCCGGCCGGAGTTCGTCAGGATTCCCGGCGGCTGGGACGGCCTGGTGGACGCCGTGGCCGCCATGACCGTGGATATCGGCCTAAGCGAGTTGACCAAAAACATGGCCCGCACACAGCGGGTCTTTTTGAGCCGCACCTATGTCCTCTCCCACATCGTCTTCGCCGCCAACCGGCTGGCCATGGCCCAAAACCGCATCGACGCCGCCAGCCTGAATTCGGTGCAGGATGTGGCGGGCCATTTCGACGCACCCGGCTTCCGGATCGCCACCATGGCCCGCTCCTCCCTGGAACCTCTGGCCAGGGAGCTTTTCCCCAGGGCCGAGATCGTGTTCGCCCCCTCCTCCCAGGCGGCCATGGCCATGGCCTACGAGGGCCAAGCCGACCTGATCATGGTCGGAGAGTCCATCTTCGAGATTGCCGTGCATGCCGACCCGGGGCTGCTCTACAAGATCGACCGCCTTGCCCCGAGCCTGGACGATCCCTGCGCCATCGCAGTCAGCCCGGGACGGCCTGATCTCTTGCGCTTCATCAACGACTATTTGGAGGTCCATCCCTCGCGTCCCAAGGCGACGCCGCGGGAGATCATCGACCAGTACATGGGGCCTGCGGGGTCGGCTCAAGAGGAAACGCTCCCCGTAACCGAGCCCGGGCCGCAGGGCGAACGCCTGGCCATGCAGGACATCGCCCTGGTCGCCTTGCTGCACATCCTGGTGCTGGGCGTCCTGTGGGCGACGGTGGCGCGCAGGCCTTCCGCCCAGCACTGGCTGTTGTCGCCCTGGACGGTGCTGGCGGCCATGGGGCTCGGCGGCCTGACCGGCCTGTATTTCCCGTTCCTGGCCGCCTACCTCTCCCGCCCGGCCGGGCTGTACATGGGATTCTGGCGCATGTGCGTGTTGCCGATCATGGTCGCGGCCATCGTCACCAGCACCTACCGGCTTCTGGCCTGCGGCGGCAACGCCAGGCTCGTGAAACGCCTGCTCGTGTGGACGCCGCTGCTGCTGCTTGGCGCAGCGCTTCTGGGCGTCGGCATCGGCATCGTGGGCAGGCCCGGGGCGGATTTCTCCAAGGAGGCGCAAGGACTTTTGGCCTCCATGAACAAGGGGATGCAGGCGGCGCAACCCGGCGGCGACCTGTACGATCAGCTTATGAATATGGTGGACACCATCGTCCCCGACAACCTGCTGGCCCCCATGGTCAACAACGAGAATCTGGCCGTGCTCTTCGTGGCCATATTTTTCGGGGTGGCGGTGGCGGCGGGGAAAAAACAGGCCAAGACGACCCTGATCGACATCATGGACACCGTCCTGGAGTCCTTCACGACCATGATCCGCATGTCCCTCTACCTGTTGCCCTTCGCCCTCTACGCCCTGTCCCTCGACTTCATCGCCTCGACCGGCCTCGAACTCATGCTGGCCATCCTGCGTCTGGTGGTGTGCCTGACCCTGGCCTTTCTTCCCGGCGGCCTGCTGGCTCTTGTACTGCTCCGCTGGAAACTCGGGATTCCGATTGCGGCCGTCTGGAGGGATTTCGGGCCGATCTTTCTTTTGTCCTTTTCAACCCGCAGCAGCGTCATTTCCATGCCCATCGGCCTGGAGAGGCTGCAAAACTATCCGCAGATCGACCGGGCGCAGATCACGGCCGCCTATCCCTTCGCTCTTTTGGTGTGCCATTACGCCTACGCGGCGTTTTTCGCCCTGACCCCGGTCTTCGTGGGCCAGGCCTTCGGCGTGTCGTTCACGCCGGGGCAATATCTGGCCATCGCCGTCCTGGCGCTGCTGTGCGTGGTGTCGGCCATCGGCACCATCGGCCTGTCCTATGTCCTGCTCCTGGCCATCATCTGCGGCCCCCTGGGGTTGCCGCTGGAACCGGCGGTGGTGGTGGGCATGGCCGCCGTCTCCATCGTGGACCCGATCATATCGGGCGTCCAGGCCCTTTTCGGATGCGGAGTGGCGACGCTTGTGGTGGACAAGGCCAAGCCCGTGCCGGAGGCCTGCGGCGACGTGGAGCAGCCTGCCGGATAAGGCCCGGCTCCAGGGTTGCGCCGGGAGGCGGGAATGGAAAAGCCCCGTGGGGCGAAGGCGTGCGGGTGTCGCGGGAAATCGGGCGGGTACGGTTGCGCGCGGGGGGACCGGGGCGCTTTTTGGTGGTTGCGGTAGGCCATCCGCCGGGTGCGGATGCGCGCGCGGGACAGGGCGGATCGTGTTGGCGGCTAGCGTTCCTGCCCGGTGGACTGGCTGGCGATAAACGCCCGTAGCGCCGCATTGATGGCCGTCTGGTAGCCCTTTTTCTTCCGGGCGCGGAACCAGGCCACGACGTCCCGATCCAAACGCAGGCAGACCTTTTCCTTGGTCTCCGGCATGAAGTCTTCCAGGCGCACCCGGGCGGCCCGCGCGAAAAACGCATCGTCAAGTAACGGGTTGTCCGCGTCGGAGATGGCGTTTTCGGTCAGTTCCGCGTCGGTCATGGCGTCGACACGCGGCCAGTCCGATTGCGACGGGAGGTTTTTGGCCTCCTTGGCGGTATACCGGGTGATGGTCTTGCCGTTTACGATCCTTTCAGTCGGCATGTTTCCTCCTTTCCCTGACGTTGGCCTTGCGCACGGAGATGATGCGGAAGACGCCGTCTCGCATCGTAAACGCCACCACCAGTGGTCGGCCTTTGGCCTCTCCGATGGCGATGCAGCGGGGTTCGCCGTAATCAAAGCGGTCGTCGACGAAAAGCGTGGGCGCATCTTCGAGCACGGCCACGGCCTCCACAAAGTCCAGGCCGTGTTTCGTGATGTTTGCCTGCCGTTTGGCCTCGTCCCACTCAAACTGCATGGGCAGAATGTATAGACGAAATGACCATAAGGCAAGGGTAAAGTAGGTCGTAAGAAACAAAGATCAGCAGCTTCGGCTGCCAGCGTGTACTGAAATAACTAACACCTGATATTTAATTGTATATAGCAAAACAATTCTAACCGCCACATACTCGGCAAGACCGACACCTATCAGCGGAACTTTACATGCATATGGCAACATGTTAATAATTATGAAAGTCTCGTATTCAGTAAGTGTATACATTAGTAGCGAGTAACAACACCCACCTGTATTCTTTATTTCAATATACAATACATATATACCGAAACTAAACATCCCAAGGCTTATCTTCCTAGACCATAATAATTAGGCACTGTTTGTAAACATTACATAAATATACCTTCTCATATTAAGTAAACAACATGTCAGAAAACAACATCACATACAAAATCGCCAACATAAAAGATCATTATGAATTGGTTGGCGAAGTAATTCTTCTTGGTGACAGCCAAAAGAAAACCCTGGGATTCCTCCCAGAGCAAGCATTTATTGATTATGCTGAACGTGGCTCTATTATAATAGCGATATCATCTAAATTTAAAACAATCGGATATTTACTATTTGCTATTAAACAAAATAATATTTGCAGATTAGCCCATGTTTGTGTAGCACCAGAATGGAGAAAACACGGCGTTGGGAATGCTCTGATTTCATACCTGAAGAAAACAACTACTCATCTAAACAGCATCATTGTTAAATGCCGTAGAGATTATAGAATTGATCATTTCTGGGAATCCAATGGATTTATCGCAAAAAGTGAAATTAATGGCCGGGGATCTACCCCTTCAACATTAACATTATTTGAATACCACCATCGACTGTCCCTTCTTTCACTCAAACCGGAAAGTAGCAAGCCACTAGCTGTCATTGATTTAAACATAGTAATTGATATCGCCTCTAGCAGCGAGAACGAAAGCAAAGCATTATTATCATTTACATACTCAGATGAAATTGATTACAGGATATCTGAGCATTCCTATACAGAAGCAAATAGAAATAAAGACAAGGATCGAAGATTACAAACAAGACAACAACTTGACTCAATACGTCATATTAAAATCTGTAATGATCCAAGCATTATTAATTCAATTCTCAGCATAATAGGAAAATCGAATATTGACGACGCAAAACAACTTGCGTCAGCAATTCATAATAACGCAGAATATTTTATAACAAAAGATACAGGACTAACCTGCCATTCCGAAAGTATACAAAGAGAATTTGGAATTTTTGTTTTTACTCCAACTGAATTCATTATCAATTATTGTAATCTAGCTGGCAGTGACATTTATTTTCCAGGATACCTTTCAAATTCAGATGTTACATTTAGACCAATTACACAGCTAAAAATTTTAGATTTATTTTATGAATACAAAGGTGCAAATGAAAACAAGAGTTCATTCTTAACATACTTCCGCATCAAACCATCTAATGCTGAAAATTTTAGCATGTTTAAAATTATTGCACATTACTCTGAAATTGGCATGTGTGTACAATTGAAGTCAGACAACAAACTAACAATTCGAGTCATAAGATTAAAAAAATCTATCAAGCATATGCATACGCTCAGTATCCATATTATCGAAAGTATACTACAGAGCTGTATGGCAGATGGCATAGAATACGTGTCCGTTACCGACAATGCATGCGGAAGGCTCGTTGAACAAGCTCTTGGGTCCGCAGGATTTCAAATTAGGAACGGATTTTTTACTAAACCACTCGGTAAAGGATTTTTATCTACTAGCGACGCTCTTAAGATAGCCTGTATTCATAAAGACGCTTGCTTTAACACAACGAGTCTGATCGATCTTGAACATGTTCTATGGCCAAGGAAGCTAGACGATCTTAAGATTCCTGTATATATAATACCAATCAAGCCCGCATGGGCAAGCAAGCTAATATCCAGTCGATGGCACCAATTATCGTTATTTGGGAAACATTATGCCATGATGCAAACGCGAAGAGCTTACTACAGATCAAACAAAGGTATAAATATAAAATCTCCTGGAAGGATTATCTGGTATATAAGCACAAACAACAAATCTGGACCAAGCAAATGCGCAATTGGACTCTCGTTTATTAATCAAGTTGAGATTGGCACCGCCAAAGAACTATATAAAAAATACGAGAGATTCGGAGTTTATACATGGAACGACATATCTAAACTATCAAGCAATGATTCTAACACCAAACTAATGGTAATTGAATTTTCAAAAACTGAAATATTTGACAATATGCCAACTTACAACTTCTTATCAAGCACGATCAATGATTATGAAAATAGGAACTTTAACCCCGTGTCACCATTCGAAATATGTCATTCTTCATTTACGAAGATCTACAGAACCGGTATAGGCCATGCAAAATAGAAACATCCTTATATCTGTAAAAGATAATTTTGCAAATAAAATTCGATTAGGAACTAAACGAGTTGAACTAAGAAGGATTTTCCCCTGTGGAAAGGAAGGTTCTCGAGTTTATATATACGTACCTGCACCAACAAAAGAAATCATTGGTTATTTTCAAATTGAAAAGATTTATAAAATGCCCATCATACACTTATGGGACATTGCTGGTGAGCTGTCAACACTAGACAAAGATAGTTTTTTTTCATATTTTTCAGGGAGACAGCTTGGATACTCTATTCATTTTAAAGAATTCATACCATTACCATTTTCGTTATCATTGAATTTTATAAAAAAAATACTTCCAAAATTTCACCCTCCACAATCATTTATATATCTTAGAAATGACATTGATGCGCTATTACATAATCACAACACAAACACTAAATTCATTAACCACCCCTAAACATCATAATTTGCACACTGGAAATGCATACCATGTCTCCAATTGCATTACTACTATACACAATTCTTAATCACGCAACTTTCTTTACTCCCTCAAATAATTTTTACCAAATATTATAATCTCTGCTTTTTTATAATAATGCCTACCATGAACGCGACGGTTACCATTTCAGACGGAAGGCTCGCAACCGTTCGTCACATGACCTTCCTAATAAGGAATCATCCATGAACGCCTTCACCCTGGTTTTTGCCGCCCTGTGCCTGTTCGCCATCGGCTACCGGTTCTACGGGCTATTTCTGGCCCGCCGCATGCTGCGCCTGGACCCCGGCCGCCCCACCCCGGCCGTGGCCATGGGCGACGGCGTGGACTACGTCAAAACCGACCGCTTCGTGCTCTTTGGGCACCACTTCGCGGCCATCGCCGCGGCAGGCCCCCTTCTGGGGCCGGTCCTGGCCGCCCAGTACGGCTATCTGCCCGGGGCCCTGTTGATCCTCATCGGCTGCGTCCTGGCCGGGGGGGTGCATGACATGGTGGTGCTTTTTTGCTCCGTGCGCCACAAGGGCAGAAGCCTGGGCCGCATCGCCCGCCTGGAGATCGGCGAGTTCGCCGGCAGGGCGGCCGCCGTGGCCGTGCTGTTCATCCTGATCCTGACCCTGGCGGGCTTAAGCCTGGCCGTGGTCGGGGCCATGCACGACAGCCCATGGGGCGCCTTCACCGTCACGGCCACCATCCCCATCGCCATCCTCATGGGGCTGTACCTGCACGTCTGGCGGCGCGGCGATGTGCGCGGGGCCAGCCTTTTGGGCGTGGTCCTGCTCTTTCTGACCATCCTGGCCGGTCCCTACGTGGCCTCGCATCCGACCCTGTCCGCGTGGTTCACCTTTTCCCGCAAGGAACTGTCCATCCTCATTCCGGTCTACGGCCTCGTGGCCTCGACCCTGCCGGTGTGGCTTTTGCTGTGTCCGCGCGACGACCTCTCGACCTACTTAAAAATCGGCACCATCGGGCTTCTGGCCCTGGGCATCCTGTGGGTGCGCCCCGACCTGTCCATGCCCGCCCTGACGCCTTTCATCCACGGCGGCGGCCCCATCATCCCGGGCGCGGTCTACCCCTTCGTGTTCATCACCATCGCCTGCGGGGCGCTGTCGGGGTTCCACGCCATCATCGGCACGGGCACCACACCCAAAATGATCGGCAACGAACGGGACATCCTGTTCGTGGGCTACGGGGCCATGCTGGTGGAGGGGCTGGTGGCGATCATGGCGCTCATTGCGGCCTGCGTGCTGGTCCCGGCGGACTATTTCGCCATCAACGCGTCCCCGGAGGTCTTCGCCAACATGGGGCTGACGACGGTCAACCTGGACGACCTGTCCCGGGCCGTGGGCGAACAACTCCACGGACGCACGGGCGGGGCCGTGGGCATGGCCTACATCTTCGCCTCCCTGCCGTTTATGACCGAACTCGATGCCTACTGGTACCACTTCGCCATCATGTTCGAGGCCGTGTTCATCCTGACGGCCGTGGACACGGGCACAAGGGTGGGCCGGTTTTTCGTGCAGGAGATGCTGTCGCGGGTCTGGCCGAAGTTCGGCCGGGAGAAGTGGTGGCCGGGCATCGCCCTAAGCGGCGCGATCTTCACCCTGGCCTGGGGATACCTGGTCTACACCGGGGACATCAGCACCATCTGGCCCCTTTTCGGCATGTCCAACCAACTCCTGGCCGCCTGCGGGCTGATCATCGGCACAACCATGCTCATCCGCCTGGGCCGGGCCCGCTACGCCTGGTCCACGGCCGTGCCCGGGGTCTTCATGGCCGTAACCACCATGGTCGCCGGCTGGAGTAGCCCCCAATTCGACCGGACACCCTAGCGAACCGAGGAGGTAGTGCTAGAGGTATGTCCAGACATAGTACTAACGAGTATCCCATGGTCGAGGTGGTCAACGAGATCCAACGAAGGCGTTGGCCGTTAGCGGAGAAATTGCGGATCGTTGAGGAGTCGTCCCGGCCTGGGATGAGCGTCTCGTATGTGGCCCGCAAGCATGGTATCGCCCCGAACCAGCTCTTTCGATGGAGGAAACTCATGCGCGAAGGTGGCAAGGTGGCGGTCCAGGCGGACGACGAGGTGGTCAGCGCCTCGGAGAATCGTGCTCTCAAGAAACGGGTCCGCGAGTTGGAACGACTTCTGGGCAAGAAGACGATGGAGGTGGAAATCCTCAAGGAAGCCATCGAGATCGCACGCGAAAAAAAACTGATCTCGCGCATGCCGTTGCCCTTCGAGGAGGATTCCCTGTGAAGCGGGTGGCGGAGGCGTTTGACGTGGCCCGTTCGCAGTTGTCCGAACGACTGGCGACTGGCCCAAGGAACCGTCCTTCCCGTTATTCCAAGGCCCAGGACGAAGTCCTGCTGCCTTTGGTTCGTGAGATCGTCGATGGGCGGCTGACCTACGGCTACCGGCGGGTCTGCGCCCTCCTGAACCGGCGTCTCGTAAAACTGGGGCAAGCACGGGTGAACCACAAGCGCGTGTATCGGATCATGCGCCTTCACGGCCTGCTTTTGGCCAGGCACACCGGCAAGCGCCCAGAGCGGTCTCATGAGGGCAAGGTCATCATGCTACGGCGCAATCTGCGCTGGTGTGCTGATGCTTTCGAGATTGGATGCTGGAACAGCCAGAAGGTCAGGGTGGCGTTCGCCTTGGATTGCTGCGATAGGGAAGTCATCGGCTTCGTGGCCGCGACAGGCGGCATCTCGGGCGCCATGGTGCGGGATATGATGCTGGAATGCGTGGAAAAACGTTTCGGCATGAGTTGTTGCCCGAAACATGTGGAGTGGCTTACAGATAATGGTTCCTGCTTCGCGGCCAAAGAAACCGTTGAATTTGCCTCCTGGCTGGGCCTGGTCTGCCGGTTCACGCCGGTCAGAAGCCCCGAGAGCAACGGCATGGCCGAGGCGTTCGTGAAAACCTTCAAACGCGATTACGTGTACGTCCATGACCGCCCGGACGCTCAGACCGTCTTGAGCCAGCTTGCGGCTTGGTTCGAGGATTACAACGAAATCCATCCGCACAAAGGGCTGAAGATGCTGTCACCTCGTGAGTTCATCCGGATGTGTGTCGCTGACGAGTCACTGCGGAGTGAGCCGACGGCCCGCCGCCGAGAATGGGCCGCAAACGAGCCCGTCGGAGGCGGCGGGACGGCGGCGGTGCGTGCCCAACGTTCTTAAACTGGTGTCCGGTTTAGCGGGGGCAACTCCACCGGCTACCAGAGCATCCTTGGCAACTATCTGCCCAAGGGCCGCTACCTGCTGGCCGTCCTTGGCATCGTGGTCATGCTGCTCATGGCCATGGTCATGGTCCTGGCCGTGCGGCGCTGGATGACGCTGCTCAAAACCGGCCGCCCGGCGACCGACCCCCACGGGGACACGGTGCTGGCCGTGGTTCCCGACTGATGCGGCCAAATCGCCTCCAACATCGAACATCCTGAGCCGGGCGCGGCCATGCCGCGTCGAACGTGAGGGATTTTCGCGCCGCCAGCGCCCGACGGCCTGGCCGCTGGCGGCGCAAAACCCCGGTTTCGAAAAAACGGGGTGTAACCATCGTCAAAACGGCCGGAAGGATGTCTCCTCCCGGCCGTGTGTCATCACGACTGTTCCGGCTGTTCCCGCCTACTCCCCGAGAAGCAGCATATTGCCCGGGGCGACGTCGGTCATGCCCCCGCTCCCGGCCAGGGCGTTGATGGCGGCCTTGAGATCCACCCGCGGCGTGGCGATGCTCGACTTGGCGTCGGTGACGCTTTTTCCGGTGGAGGTCAGGTAGGTTTTCACCTGGGCCGGGGTCAGATATTTCCCGGTGACGGTCTTGGCCGCCTGCTGCAAGGCCGCTGCGGCCCCGGCGGCATAGGGGCAGGCCGCCGAGGTGCCTCCGAAATCCGTGTCGAAGGTCGAACCCTTGGCCGAACATTGCAGGGTATAGCACTGGGTGGACGGGGCCAAAAGCGTCAGAAACGACGCTGAGTCCGAATAACCCGTCACCTTGTCGGCGGCGCTGGACTCCTCGATATTGTACGGGCAGTCGGGATCATCTGGATTCGCATGCTTGGTGAGGCAGGATTGCGGCTCCACGCAGGGGGTCTGCGTCCCGACGTTGGCGTCGTAGACGGCGCCCACGGAAATGACGCCGGACAGGCAGGCCGGCGAGCCCATGGCGTTGCAGTAGCCCTCGTTGCCCGAGGAGACGAAGATGGTGATGCCTGCGGCGCGCACCTTGTTGACGACTTTGACGTAGTCGGGAAGGCTGCCGTCGCAGTTCGCGGTATAGCGGCCGCCGCCGAGGCTGGTGCTGATGATCATGATGGGATTGGCGGTGTTGTCCTTTTGATGGGTGATGCACCATTCCCAGGAGGCGATGATGGCCGAATCGTCCGCGCCGTCCTCGTCGGCGACCTTCAGGGCGTAGATCTTGGCCTCCGGGGCCACCCCGCCGATGTAATCGCCCGTATTGCCGATGGTCCCGGCCACGATCCCGGCGCAGGCCGTGCCGTGGCCGTCGGCGTCCATGGGGTCGTCATCCTCGTCCACGAAGTCGTAGCCGCCGATGACCTTCGTATTCGTGCCGATGGCGGCCTTGCCCAGATAGGCGTTCATGTAGTCCACGCCCGAATCGCTTATGGCCACGGCGATGCCCTTGCCGGCATATGTGGCCCGGGTGGCGCTGGCGTTCATGAGGGGAACGCCCTGGCGCAGGTTCGGTTTGTTTTTGCGGTCCTCCCGGACAAAGGCCACGGCGTCGTCGGCCAAAAGGCTGTGCAGCTGCGCGGCGTTAAGCGTGGCCGCAAAGGCGGGCATGTAGCTGAAGCGCCGGGTGACCTCGCCAGCGTCAGCGGACTTTTTGCGGGAGAAAAAGGCGTCCAGGGTGGCGGCGACCTCGGCCCGGAGCGCGGCCTTGGCCGCCTCGGTATCCAGGGCCGCCCCTTTTTTCGCGTCCGCCGGTTCGGCCAGCATGACGATGAACCGGCCCGTTTCACCCCCTGAGGCAAACGGTTCCAGGGCCTCCTGTGGCGACAACAGTTTCGCGTTCCGCCCGATTTCGGCCAGGGCGCCGCCCGATTCCAGGGCGTACGCCCCGGAGGCCGGAGAAAGGCACACGGTGATGACCAGAAAAAACACCCAACGTGCCGTTCGGGAAGCGGTTTTCCATTGCATTCTCATCTCCTGCGTCATCCGAGGTTGTCAGTCGTCTCGTGCTGCGTCCCACCCAAAACAGGTTCGCATTCCTAAAAATCATTCTTCTTTCAAAGACGTATTTCCAAAGCCTGGATGCACAAGTTTCAAAGACACACCCCTGGCGCACGCAACCTCCTCGCGCCACAGCGGACACGGGGACGAGGGAATATCCCGGGCGTCCGCCGCCACCCTATTCTCCGAGAAGCAGCAATCCCTGGGGGGCGGTGGCGTTTCTCCCGAGCATACGATCAATGGCCGCCTGGAGGTTCACACGGGGCTTGGTGACGGCCGCCTTGGTGTCCGTGATGGGCCTGCCCGTGCCCACCAGCAGGGACTTCACCTGGGCCGGGGTCAGGAACTCGCCGCGCTCTTCCTTGGCCGCGCTTTGCAGGGCCGCCGCCGCCCCGGCCGCATAGGGAGAGGCGGCCGAGGTGCCGCCGAATGCCGTGTTGAAGGTCGAGCCCTGGGCCGCGCACTGCAGGGTGTAGCATTGGTTGGATGGGGCCAAAAGCGTCAGGAACGAGGCCGCGTCGGAATAGGCCGCCACCTTGTCGGCGGCGGTGGCGTCCTCGGTGTAATAGCCGCTGTCGCACCCCGCGTCCGCGATCTTGGTCACGCAGGATTCCGGCTCCACGCAGGGGGTGTACTCGCCGAAATCGGCGTCGTAGACCGCGCCCACGGAGACGATCCCGGACAGGCAGGCCGGGGAGCCCATGGCGTTGCAATAGCCGTCGTTGCCCGAGGAGGCGAAGACGGTGATGCCGGCGGCCAGAATGTTGTTCACGGCGGCGGCGTAGTCCGGCATGGAGGCATCGCAGTTGGAGGTATAGCGTTCGCCTCCGAAGCTGATGTTGATGATCATGATGGGATTTTCGGAATCGTCGTTTTGGTGGGTGACGCACCACTCCCCGGCCGCCATGATGGCCGAATCCGAGGCATCCCCCGTGGCGTCGGTGATCTTCAGGGCATAAATCTTGGCGTCCGGGGCCACGCCGCCGATATAGTCCCCCGTGTTGCCGATGGTTCCGGCCACGATCCCGGCGCAGGCCGTGCCGTGTCCGTCGGCGTCCATGGGATCGGCCTTGGAAAGCCCCACGTCGTAGCCGCCGATGACCTTGGTGTTGGAGGCCAGGGGAGCGGCCCCCAGGTAGGTGTTGTTATAATCCACGCCCGTGTCGGCGATGGCCACGGCCACGCCCTTGCCGGAAAACTCCGAACGGGTGGCGGAAGCGCCCATAAGCGGAATCCCCTGGCGCAACTGCGGCTTGTTCATGCGGTCCTCCCGGATGAAGGCCACGGCCTCGTCGGCCAAAAGGCCCTGCAACTGGACGGCGGTCAGCGTGGCCGCAAAGGCGGGCATGTAGCTGAAGCGCCGGGTGACGTCCCCTGTGTCGGCAGCCTTTTTGCGGTTCAAAAAGCCGTCCAGCACCGCCGCCACCTGGCCACGGCGCTCGGCCTTGGCCGACTCGGAGGCCAGGGAGGCCCCCTTTTTCGTTGTGGCCGGTTCGGCCAGCATGACGATGAACCGGGCCGACTCCTGCCCGCCTTTGAGCGCCGCCACGGCGTTGCCGGAAGAAACCAGTTTCCCGTTGGCCGCGACGGAGGCCAGGAGGTCGGCGCCTCTTTCCGCAGCTCTGCCGATTCCGGAATGCAGGGAGGAAGACAGTAAAAAAACCATCGCGGCAAAAACGATGCAGAAACACCTGGGGACATAAAATCTCATATGCTCTCCTTTTGCTACCGTGAAGACGTGATTATATTTCTATAAACATACTGAATCTCATTTCAATTCGCAAATCAAGAGTCGGACACAGTTGTACATTCCCATCCCGCCCGCACCACTCCTGCCGCCATCCTTGCCTCCCCAGTCTCATCGCTTGCAGCCAGCGTCCATCAAGGATGGTGGAACACGGGAGACGCCTTCGCCCCCCTGCGAAACGGAAAAAAAAAGCCAGCGCCCCCGCACCGGCCATTCATCCATCCCTCTCGTTTTTTGACGTTACGTCCTGCGTCAGGCGGCCATGTCTTCATCGCTCGATCCGCCGTCTCCCGAAAGGTCGCGGACGCCTTGTCGCCCTGTCCGGAAAACGGTTCAGCCCGGGGGCAAGTCCCCGGCCGCCGCCGTCTCCAGATAGTGCGACAGATCCCCGAGCATGATCAGAACCTGGGGAACGAGCTCGCTTGCGACCTGCGCCTTCCCCGCCCGGGCGGCCATCTCCACCTGGTAGGACAGCTCCCGAAGCGGCTCGGCATGCATGGTGCCGCACACCCCCTTGAGGGAATGGGCCAGCCGCACGAGCTGCTCCATGTCGCCCTGTTTCGCCGCATCGGCCAGCCGCCGCACCCGTTCCGGGGTCTCCGCAACAAACACGTCCATGACCTCGCCCACAAGCTCCCGGTCATGATCAAACCGTTCCAGCATTTTGGAAAGATTGATCAAGTTCTTCCCTTCGTGGATCATGTCGACAGTCCCCCCCATACCCCCCGGCATCCCCGGAGTCAGGCCATATGCCGGACGGATATCTTTCCATATCGCATATCCTGTGCCAGCCTGTTGCACAAGCAGGACACGCGGCGCATCACTCGGAAACAAGCAGCAGATCGTAGACCTGGGCCGCGCTCCAGCCGCGCACCCGGGCCGCCACGCGCCGGGCCGTCTCCCGGGGCCGCAGTCCCTCCCGGGCCTCCATCTTGTGTTCGACAATGCCTTTTCCGTTGACTTCGATCCTGTCACCGGTC
>NZ_JAZHDB010000118.1:0-3816 GCF_036584575.1 Desulfolutivibrio sp. | reverse complement strand
GCAGCGGTGCCGGTTCCGGCGCGCAAAACGCTCTCGGCACGGCGGTAATGGCGGGAATGATCACGGCAACGGGACTCGGCGTTTACTATACACCGCTGTTTTTCGTTTTGGTGACACGGTTTTTTGGACGAAAAAAAGATCATGAACATGCCCCGGCTTCACCGACGGTTCCCGCCGCATAAGGCGGAAAAATACCTCGCGGATGCGAAAATGAATTGCCGGAGTGGAGGATATACATGGTGACAAGGTTCGAAACGACAAGGCTCCTCATTCGAAATTTTGAAGCCAAAGACGCTGATGGATTGTTTGCATACCTTTCTCGTCCTCGTGTGAATTGTTTTATTGATGAACGGCTACGCACGTTGGAAGAGGCCGCTGCCAATGTTGAGTGCAGAAGCAAGAGCGAATTGCAATACGCCGTTTGTCTGAAAGAAGAGAATGCCATTATCGGGAATTTATTTGCCGTCAAAGAAGAACCGGACACCTATAATGTCGGGTGGCATTTCAACGAACAATACGAGGGACAGGGATATGCAAGTGAATCTGTCAGGGCGTTCCTCAGTTTTCTTTTCGCAAACAGAAATGCAAGACGGATTTATGCCTATGTGGAAGAGGATAATATCCGCTCGCAGAAGCTCTGTGAACGCCTTGCTATGCGCAAGGAGGCTCACTTTATAGAATTTATATCCTTTATAAAAAAACCTGATGGGACGCCGAAATATGAGAATACATTTGTATATGCCATTTTGAAAAACGAGTTGTAATTATGCAGGAAAATCAACGTATTACTTCCAGACCAATACGATGATTGGCGAAGGGATGGTATAATTGGCTCTCAATAGCGGGGTAATTACCCCGCATATTGCACGAACGCCCCCGATCGTAACCGCCACTCATCCGATGGTATCTCTTGATCCCTTTCTGGGCTCCCTCGAAGACGGCCTCGACGATGGTATCGAACGGGATGGCTTTCGACATCAGACTCCCCCTTTTCTTAACGCACCACCCTCCACAAGATATACTTACAAAATCGTTATCCAAAACAAAAAGAAACCCTTTACAACACCTTCACCACCACCAGCGTCACGTCGTCCTCGGCGGGCAGCCCCCGGCGAAACGCCTCCAGCTCCTCAAACACCGCGCTCACGATCTTTCGGGCCGCAAGGTCCGTATTCTCCTTGATGATCCGGCGCAGGCGCTTTTTCCCAAACATCTCGCCGTTGCGGTTTCTGGCCTCCCAGATGCCGTCCGTGCCCAGCGCCACCACCTGCCCCCCGGCCATGCCCTCGAAGACGAATTCCTCGTAGGCCACGTCGCCGATGATCCCCAGCGGCACGCCGCCCTCGGACAGCTCCAAAAATCCCCCGGTCTTCGGATCGTACACCAGGGCCGGATCGTGCCCGGCCCGCACCCAGCGCATGCGCCCGGGCCGCGATCCGTCCGGCGACGGCTCCATGGACAGATAAAAAAGCGTCACGAAACGCCCGGTCTCGGCCGTGTCCTGGGTCAGCAGGCGGTTTAAGTCCTCCACATGGCAGGCCGGGCCGCCGCCCATGGAGGCCCGCATGCGCAAAAGCGCCCGGGCCGTGGTCATGAGCAGGGCCGAGGCCACCCCATGCCCGGACACGTCCCCCACGACAATCGCCACACTCCCCGGCCAAGCCCCGGGCACGGCCAGATAATCGTAATAATCCCCGCCTGTTTCGTCGCAGGAAATGCTTTTGCCCGCGATATCGAAGCCGGGCACGGCCGGGTTGTCCCGGGGCAGAAGCCGCAACTGCACCTCTTCGGCCAGGGCCAGGGCCTCGCGCAACAGCCGGTTTTTTTCCTTGATGATCAGGTTGGCGTCGCGCAGCTCCGTGTTCATGCGGCTTTGCAGCCCGGCGCCGATGTCGCGCAGATGCTCCAGACGGACGATGAGCTGCTCCGAGCGGGCGAGCTGTTTTTTCAGGAACCGTATCTCCCGGTCCTTCATGGCCATGGCGTCCGCTGCACATTCAGGCGCGGGCGCCTCCACAGGCGGCACGGGAAAGGACGCGCCGTCGCCCTTCCCGTCCCCGAAAAGCACCGTGACCAGGGTGCAGTTGTGGAACCGGGCCGGTTCGCCCGGGGCCAGGGGGCTGATCTCGCCATAGGCGTGGAAACCGGCGATGGGCAGCCCGGGCGGAAAATGCCCGCGCATCAGCTCGAACTCCTCCCGGGAGCGCTGGCCCAGGATGTAGCGCCTTGTGGAGCAGGAAAAGGCCAGGGCCGCGTCGGGGATGAAATCAGCGGGCATGATCCGGACCAGTTCCTCCAGGGACCGGGCCACGTCCCGGATGACGCCCTCCCGG
This sequence comes from Desulfolutivibrio sp., assembly GCF_036584575.1. Taxonomy (NCBI): domain Bacteria; kingdom Pseudomonadati; phylum Thermodesulfobacteriota; class Desulfovibrionia; order Desulfovibrionales; family Desulfovibrionaceae; genus Desulfolutivibrio; species Desulfolutivibrio sp. The sequence continues at coordinate 1,483 of NZ_JAZHDB010000118.1, read as the reverse complement.
GTGGCCTCGGTGATGCGGACCTCGGCGCCCTCGGGCACCACGTCGGAAAACACGATGCCGCCGCCCTCCTCGTCGTAGTCCATGGGACCGCGAATGGCGAACCGGCCGTCGTCCGCAAACACCGCCAGGGGCATTTCCGTGGCCGGCAGCCCATGCGGCCCCAGGGTGTCGCGGTAGAAATCCACAGCGGTTTTTCCGTCGATGCGCAACACGCGGGCGCCATCCACCGCGTCCACCCGCACCCGGCGGCCCACGGGACGCCAACTGTTGCTCACCGCGAAACAGGCCCGGACCGGGCCGAACATGCACAGCACCGGAACCGCTCCCCGCACCACCTCGCGCCCGAAAAACTGGCGCACGTCGTCGCGGCCCTCGCCAGCGGAGAACCCCCCGAAGACAGGACATCCGAAGGCTGCGGACAAAGCGGACACCAGCCGCCCCGGGGTCAGGCCCATGGCCTCGGGAAAGGCGAAAGCCAAAGACGCCGGTTCGTCGGGCCAGGCCGCCCGGGCCATGGCCGCCGCCTCACTGGCCGCGCCTTCCGGGTCGGCCAGGGCGTTTCGGCCGAGCCCCACCCCGAAACGCACCGTGTCCGACACGAAAAGCACCAGGCAGATGGAATCGAGGCTGAGGCCCAGGGCCGTGGAGAACTGCCCGGCCGTGGTGCATCCGATCAAGGGCATGTCCGGGAAGGACTGGGCCGTTATGTCCAAAAGCTGCGGCAGATCGAAACCGGAGGAGGAAAACACAATCCCCGCCCCAGGCGCGGCCCCGGCCAGCCGGGCCCGGCATTGCCGGATGACGTTCCCGGCGGCGCATTCGGTCTCCACGCACTGGGCCTGTCCGATGACGGCTCGAAACATATCGCGCTCCCCTGTCGGCCCCATGTCCCGAGGACCGGCGGCCAATGACGGTCATGCCTTAGGCATAGCCCAAAGGGGGCTGTGGGAAAAGGGGCCACAGGGACGTCTGCGGGGAAAAGGCGTTGCCCGGTCCCGGGAGAGTGCGTACATGCTGGGCAGGGCCTTGTAACCGATGCGCCGCCCGCACCGACACAGGCTTTCAGAGGCGACGCCTGCCGTGACGCGCCAAGCCGCCTCCTGGCCATTCCGGCTTTCCCCCTGCCGCAAACCCCTTTCCTGTATGAGGTGGATGCCATGTCCCCACGCCTTTTCCGAGCCAGCGCCGTCCTTTTTGCCGCGCTCATTGTCTGCTTTCCCGCCGCCCTCCCGGCCGCAGAGACGGGTTCGACCGGAAACAACGTCACCGAGATGCGCCGCCATGTGGAGGCGGCCTGGGCCGCCGTGGAGGTCGGCGATCCGGCCAGGGCCAGGGCCGAAGGCCTGGCGGCGCAGGCCGCCTGGGCCGCCGTGCGCCCCATGTCGAAAAAGGCCATCGTAAACGCCCATCCGGACATGGACGCCCGCCTGGCCGCCCTGCCGGAAGAGGCCGCCCGCATGGCCGCCGCGCGCGCCGCCAACCC
>NZ_JAZHDB010000117.1:0-3899 GCF_036584575.1 Desulfolutivibrio sp. | reverse complement strand
ACCCGGGATCGGCGGACACGTTACGAAGCGACGCCGTGCCGACCTCCGATGCGGCCCGTAGCCTGCGCGTGCTGGTGGTCGAGGACAATACCATCAACCGGCTGGTCATCCTGCGCATCCTGCGACGGCTGGGGCACGACCCCGTGGGCGTGGCCCGGGGGGCGGACGCGGTAGAGACCCTGACCACCGCCGCCTTCGACGTGATCTTCATGGATATCCGCATGCCCGGCATGGACGGCCTGGACACGACCCGGGCCATACGCAGCGACCGATCCGGGCTCTTTTCCGCCGACATCCCCATCGTGGCCGTGACCGCCAACGCCATGCCCGGGGCGCGCCAGGATCTCCTGGCCCAGGGCTTTACCGACTACCTGAGCAAGCCCATGACCATCTCCGACGTGGCCGAAACCCTGGAACGGCTCTTCCCGGGCTCCGCCGCCGCCTGCGCCTGACCCGAAAACGCCCCTCCCGCTCCCCGTCTCCCCGCGCTTGATTATGAAAAGACCGCGCCGCTTCGGCGTGTGCGCCAGGTCGGCCGCCGTCGCCCGCCCCAGGCCTCCCGGGCATCCCGGACATCCCGGACGCCTATTTCCCCATGTGGACCTGATCCCGCAGGGACGGGGCAAAGGCCGTGTAGGCGGCCGTCAGGCCCACGGCCACGGCCATGGCCGTGATCCCCAGCCCCGGGGCCACGAAGGCCGGGGCGGCCAGGGCCAGCCGGATAAGCAGCGTCACCAGGGCGAAGCCGGAATTGCGGAATACGGCGTGGAATCCGGGTTGGTAGGCATGGGAGATGAGTACGATGAGGATGTCGCTGAAGATGAGCACGGTATAAAAGACTTCGAAAAAGACCTGCGGCTGCCCGTCGGACAGGCTGGAGACGCCCACATCCACGGCCAGTCCGGCAAAAACGACCAGCAGCACCAGGGACAAAAACTTCTTGGCGGCTACGAAGGCATACAGGTCCGTGCCCCGGCTGCCCGCTGGCCGGGCGGCGTGCAGCCGGTAATACCAACCCAGGCCGAAGTAGATGCCAAGCGCCCCCACCCCGTCGGCCAAAAGGGGCAACACCGGCCCAAAACCGTCCGACAGGGAAATGGGTTCGCTAAAATGCACCAGTTCCTTGAAGGCGTTGCGAATCAGGATCAGGCACAGGATTTCGAATTGCTTGCCCACGGACTTGGTCACGGAACAGGGTAGAATGAAAATAAGGTCGATGACCTCCTGGATGAGCACCAGGGTAAAGGCCAGGCTGATGGCGTAATAGTGGCTGACGGGGGTGAGGCGGGCCAGCTCCGGCGGTAGGAGGCCGCGCCGGTTGAGTTCGATCCCGGCCACCCCGGCCAGAAAGACCGCCACCTGGATAAGCGCCACGGCCCGGCGGGTGGAGGTGCGCTCCCAGAAGGCGTGCAGCGGATCGAAGAGGTTGGTGGAGCATTCGTAGAATGAGGGCATGACCGCACTCCTCCCTGACGTCTCCGGCGGTCATCTCCGGGCGCATGGCCGCGTCAGGGATGCCGCCGGGGCGCCCACCATGAATCGGACGGCCGCAAAAGGCAACGCCGGGATGGCGACGGGGCCGTGGCGAATGGGCGGCATGTCTCGGAACGGCGCGCCCGGCATGTGTCTTGCTTGTCTTTTCGGCAGGGGGAAGGCATTGCCGCCTCCCCTATCCCACGCGGAGAACCAAAACCATGCACCGTCTTGTCTGGCTCCTGGCCATCATGTCCCTTGCGTCCTGCGCCCCGCTGTGCAGCGGCGAACTCGAACGCCTCCAGGGGCGCAAGTCACACGACGAACTGACCCAGGTTCCGGATCGCCAGGACTTCCGCACCCCCAGGCAAAAGCTGCCTTCGTTTCTTCTTTTCTAAAAGGCCACGGGCGCGCCATGGCAGGTCGGCTGCTGCAGGGACGCAAAAAGCCCCGCAGGCGGCAGGATGGCCGCCCGCGCCGGGAAGTCCCCGGACCCCGCCGCAACACACGCTATGGCCGGTTCCTTGGGGGATCGCCGGACAACCAGTCGGCCTGCTTCCACGGCCATGGTCATGGCCACGGGTTCGGTCTCGGAATTGCCGCACAGGCTCTCGCGAAAGGCCGGAAAAATCTCCCGCTCCCCCCCCGCCTGGTCCCGGACGATCAGCTTGGTGCGCACCATCGCCACATGTTTCAAGCGGCCTGATGGGTCGAATTCCAGGGAGTTGACGTCACCCGTGATCCCTGTGGCGTCCGGATCAAAGGCCAGGACCATTCCCGCCGGGGTGGGAACCGGCGTGGGGCGCCCCGGCTCCACGGAACGTACCGCCCCGTCCGGATGAAAGGCCGCGCCGATGCGAACCGGAACGGACCCGGCAGGGGTGGCCATCTCCACGATCTGGCCGGGGAAAAGGGTGAAACTGCGCATGCTCCCCAGGTCATCGAAGGCCAGGGAGAGAAACTTGGCCGTGACCCCGCCCAGGGGGGTCGCGACGGCGAAGGGCGTAAGCAACCCGGCCTCGTCCTCCTGGGTCCAGTAGGCCGATGTCCGGCCGCACAGGGGAAAGACCCGCTTGATGCCGCCGCCTGGATAAAAAAGGATCTGCTCGGCCAACACCTCGCCCGCCGGGGTGGCCACGGGAGTGCGGCTCTCCAGGATGATGGAGCGCAGCGCGCCGTCGGGATAGAACTCCAGGGAGGCCCCGGTCTTGGTGCGCTCGTCCTTGGCCGTGCTGCGCGGCAGGAAGGCCCCGTGCGGGGTGACGATGACGGTTCCTTCCGAGGGGATGACGGCTCGGAGCGAGCCGCGCGGGTAACACTCCACCATGTCCTGGACGCCGAAGGTTCCAAAACGGGTCGTGACGGTTTTCATGCTTTCCTCCACACGACGAAAGCAAAGCCCGTGCCTCTATTTTTCTCCAATGATACCAAGGGGAGGCTGGCATGTTCCGACAAATTTGTCGGAACCATGCGACAAAAATGTGCTACTCGATTCCTTTTCATGCAACGATTTTCGGCTTTCTGCCAACTCCATCCCCCTGCCTGTACCATTTCTCTTTTAGGATGATGCATGTGCAACATTCTATACGTAAAGAATATTTCAAACCAGCAAAACTTGTGCAATACCAGCAAACCTTGACCTTCACACACGGCTTTTGCATTTCTTATCATTGACATTTCGAAGCGACTTTGAAAGAAGCTGTGAATAGAAAACCCGTCTGTACACCAAGGAGGCCTCCGGCATGAAACTTTCGACGAAACTCATCGGTTCCTTTGGGCTGCTCATAGTCCTGCTCCTGGTCAGCGGCGGCGTCTCATTCGTCATGATCGGCGACATTTATGAAGACACGGAAGAGCTGGCCACAAACTGGCTGCCAAGCATCAAGACCCTTGGCGTGATCCAGAACAAATTCCAGGCTTTACGCCGAAATGAGCTGGTCCACATCATCACCACGGACGACGCCGAGATGCGGGGATACGAGTCGGCCATGGAAAAGGAGCTCGCCGACCTGAAAAGCGCCCAGGCGTCTTACGAGAAGTTGATTTCCTCCCCCGAGGAACGCACGGAATACGGCGTCTTTAGAAACGCCCTCGACGCTTACCTGACTATCCACCCGAATTTGCTGCAACATTCCCGCAAAAACGAAACCGACGTTGCGAAAGGCATTATCCTCGGCGACTCCAGAAAGCATTTCTATGCTGCCTATGCCTCCCTGGACAAGCTCATCGAGATGAACAACAAGGGCGCGGATGTGTCGGTTCACAAGGCCGAGTCGGAATATCGCGCCAGCGAACTCTACAGCATCATCATCCTGGCCGTGGCCATCCTGGTGGGCGTGGCCGCCGCCTTCCTGGTCATTCGCGGCGTGATGCGCCAGCTTGGCGAGGATCCGGGATACCTCTATGACATCGCCGGGAAGATCGCC
>NZ_JAZHDB010000116.1:0-19708 GCF_036584575.1 Desulfolutivibrio sp. | reverse complement strand
GGGGGGCCTTGGCCCCGGGGGCGGCGGGTTTGCCCTTGGCGGCGGCCTTGGCCGGGGCGGCGGGTTTGCCGGAATTGATCGAAGTGGTGGACGGGGGCGGGTCGCCCGCCTTGGTCTTGGTGGCGGACGGGCCCTTGGGCACGCAGGCCAGGGGCAGGGCCAGCAAAAAAAGAATCAGAACCGGACGAAGGACATGTCGCATGGGGTCAAACCTCGGAATATGGCGTCTTGGTGGGGCCGTGAGGCATGGCCCAAAGAGGCGAAGAAGGCCTGATTTCGCCGGTCACTGTGAAAAAAAACAAGATATCCAAAGAGGATATCTGGGAGTCTGCCCAGGACACGCAACCGGCCAGCCATTGATGATTCAGCTGGATTTGAGAAGCGGGCATGCCTTGCATCACCCAAGAAATAGCAGTTTGGGTGGTGGTTGAAAAGGGATTTTGAAAAATCATGTTGCCAAAGAGTTGAAAATAACTATAAAGGCGATTTTCAGGGTCCGAGGTGACGGTTTGAACGTGTGTTTTTTCACAAGGAGAAGTGGGTATGAGTGTTGAGGGCGTGGTGAAGTGGTTCAATGAGAAGAAGGGTTTTGGCTTCATTCAGCAGCGCGAGGGTGATGACGTTTTTGTCCATTACAAGGATATCCAGGGAGCTGGATTCAAGACTTTGGCCGAGGGTGAGAAAGTTTCCTTCGAGATTGTGGATGGTGAGAAAGGCAAAAAGGCCGTCAATGTGACGCGTCTGGGATAGCTTTGTTTTGGTAATACGTCGCGTGCGGACCCCAACAAATCACGGGCGGCCCGAGCATTCGGGCCGCCCGTTCCCTTTTTCCCATGGACCCGGCTAGAACGTGTACTTAAATCCCAGGGCCACCTTCCAGGCGTCGTTGATCATCCGCGTGTAGTTTCTCGGGGTGTTCCAGATGCTTGCCTTGGCCCCGGACAGGTTGGCCCAGCCCGTTTCCAGGGTCAGGGCCAGATTCTCGTAGATCATGTATTTGGAATCAAAGGTGAGTCCCAGGAGCCATTCCCCCTCGGCCAGGGTTTTGCCCATGGTCAGATAGTTCCCGTTGCCTCCCGAGGCGGCCACGGCCAGCCGCATGCCCCGGGGCGAACTGGTCCCGGTCATGGCCGTCAGCGAGATGATGTGGGAGAGCTTTTCGAAAAACGAGAGGTTTTCAAAGGCCAGGGTGGCGCCCATGGAGCCTGTGACGTCGATGCCCATGTTGTCGTTGCTGAAGTCCTGGTTGCAGGGAAAAAGGAAGGAGTTGGCCATGCCGAAGTTGGGGGAGATGACCGGGATGCGTTCGCTGCCGTTTGTCAGATCCGAGTCTTCGCCGCTGGACCACCACACGCCGATCTCCGGGGTGACGAAGGACAGGCCGGTATACTGCACGGCGGCGTCGAAGAAAGAACCGTGGCGGCGATTGCGGGCGGCGTCGCCCATGGCGGTCTGGCCGTAGATGGCGTCGGCCTGGAAGACGATGGGGTCAAGGGCGTCGATGACCACGGAGGCCCCGGCCCACAGGCCGAGGTTTTGACTGTCCTGGTAGCCTGTCGGGGTCAGGTACGACCCGCCCGAGCGCAGGCCGGCCCGCACGGAGGACGACAGGCTCGCTCCCTGGCCGATGACCCCGGCCATGGCCCAGGGGGTGATGTCGAAGCCGTCCAGGGTGATGGGCAGGGTAAGGAAGTACAGGTCGAGTTCGTCGGCTGCCTGGGTGGTGGTGGCGTCGAAAGCCCCAGCGTCCGTGCGCCGGATGAATCCCAGGTTCAGGGCCAGGGTATCCTCAATGAGCGGGGCGGTGATCACGATGCCTGCGGTGCTCTTGGTTTCCTTCTTGGAGGCCAGGACCACGCTGTCGTAGAAAACGGGGGACTGGGGCAGGGACAGGGGTTGCAGGCCCACGGTGAATTGTATCTTCGTGTCCGGCCACTTGAACTGGAGATAGGCCTGGTAGACCTGGATGCTGACCTGGGCGGCGTCGGCGGTATAGGTTCCCGTGCCCCAGGCTGTGTCCGTGACCATGAATCCCAGGCGGAATTTCAGGTCGTCGCTGGTGATGAAGTCCGTGCGGATGCGGAAACGCTGGTAGATCTGCAGGGTGTCTTCGGTGGCCGTGCCGGTGGCGTTCCAGCCGGTGAAGTTGCGGTTTTGGAAGAAAATGCCGTAAACCCGCAAATCTCCAGCCATTTTGACGTCCAGGCCAGCCAGGGCGGAGGCGGCCGGACACAGCAGAACCACAAGCAGGCAGATCACAATTCGGCGCATGGCAAAGGCTCCTTGGCGAAACATGTTTTTCGCGAGGAAAATTGACAGCGGGCTATGATAATGTCAATCCAACACGGTCGTCGAACCACCGCGTGACCCACGGCCTGGCAGGGGAACACCGGGGATGCAACCACCCTATATGACAGAGAAAGAGGACATATGACATGGAGATGAAGATTCTACTTCCAGAGAGGGAAATGCCCACCAAATGGTACAACGCCCTGCCCGATCTGCCCACGCCCCTGGCCCCGCCGCTCGATCCCCAGACGCATAAGCCCCTGACCCCGGACCAACTGGAGCCTATCTTCCCCAAGGCCGTCATCGAGCAGGAGCTTTCTCCCAAAAACTGGATCGACATCCCCGAGCCGGTCCTGGACATCTACCGGCTCTACCGGCCCACACCCCTTATCCGGGCCAAGCGTCTGGAAGAGGCCCTGGGGGTCAAGTGCCGCATCTATTATAAAAACGAGTCCGTCTCCCCGGCGGGATCGCATAAGCCCAACACCGCCATCCCCCAGGTCTACTACAACAAGATCGAAGGGGTGAAGCGCATCGCCACCGAGACCGGCGCGGGCCAGTGGGGCACGGCCCTATCCTTTGCCTGCGGCATGTTCGGGCTGTCATGCACCGTGTACATGGTCAAGGTCAGCTACAACCAGAAACCCTATCGCAGGAGCCTCATCCAGGCCTACGGCGGCGAGGTCTTCGCCTCGCCCTCGGACAAGACCCGCACCGGCCGGGCGATGTTGGAAAAAGATCCGGACTGCGCCGGGAGCCTGGGCTTGGCCATTTCCGAGGCCGTGGAGGATGCGGCCACCCACGACGATACGAAATATTCCCTGGGCAGCGTGCTTAACCATGTGCTCCTGCACCAGACCATCTGCGGCCTGGAGACGGAAAAGCAACTGGCCATGATCGGTGAGAAGCCCGACTATCTGGTCGGTTGCGTGGGCGGCGGCAGCAACTTCGCCGGGCTGTTTCTGCCGTTTTTGCCGCGCAAGCTGGCCGGGGAGAAGATGCGGTTCATCGCCATTGAGCCCAAGGCCTGCCCCACCCTGACCCGGGGCGATTTCCGCTACGATTACGGCGACGTGGCCAGGCTTACCCCCCTGATCAAGATGCATACCCTGGGGCATTCGTTCATGCCCGCGCCCATTCACGCCGGGGGCCTGCGCTACCACGGCGATGCGCCGCTTCTGTGCAACCTGGTGGCCGAGGGGCTGGTGGAGGCCGAGGCCTATTATCAGCTGGAATGCTTCGATGCGGCCAAGCTTTTTCTGCGCACCGAAGGATTTTTGCCCGCGCCCGAAACCTCCCACGCCATCAAGGGGGCCATCGAGACGGCCAAACGGGCCAAACCCGGCGAGGTGGTGGTCTTTTTGTATTCGGGACACGGCCTTTTGGATCTGCCGTCCTACGATGCCTATCTGGGCGGCCGCCTGACCAACTTCGAATATCCCGAGGAGCATATCGCCCAGGCCCTCAAGGCCTGCCCGGTGATCGAGGAATAGACGAGACATCGGCGGCCCTCCCGGCCGTCGCCGTGTCGCGGGACGCCAGACGCCCTCCTTCCGGTTTCACGCCGGGAGGGGGGCGCGTCGTTTTTCGGGGGGGCCTACGCCCTTTCGTCGGGGTCAGATTTAGGCGATGGCCGCGACGGCCTGGTCGGTGAGGTCGAACATCCGGGGGCCGTGATCGAATCCGGCCAGGTGCAGGATGCCGTGGCACAGCATGCGGGTGAAGTGCCGCCGGGGTTCCTGGCCATAGAGGAAGGCCTCGCGGGCCACGGTGTCCAGGCTTATGGCCATGTCGCCCAGGTAGTCGGGCTGGTCGGGGTCGTCCATGGGAAAGGACAGGACGTTGGTCGGGCCGGGGAGGCCCAGATAGGCGCGGTTGAGGGCCTCGATCTCCTGGTCTGCGACCACGCGCAGGGAGAGGGTCTTTTCGGGCAGGCCGAGCGCCTCCAGGGTCTTGTCCACAAGAATCTGGAGGTCGCGGCGGGAGATGGGCATATCCACCCGGCGCAGGCCCGGGGAAACCTCGATCATGCGGCCTGTTCCGGGGAGGGTTTGGCGATTTCGGTCGGCGCCTCTTTGGATTTGGCGGGTTTGTTGCCGCTACGGTCGATGGTCGGGTATTCGATGCGTTGATGGAAGATGCCGGTCAGGATGCGATGGAATGTCTCGGTCAGAAGCGTGAGATCCTTTAACGTCAACTGGGATTCGTCCAGTTCGCCTTCGGTGTAGATCTTGCGCAGGATGCTTTGGATGTGTCCCTTGATGCGGCTGGGGGTGGGGTCGACCAGGGTCCGGCTGGAGGCCTCGATGGCGTCGGCCAGGAGAATGAGCCCGGCCTCTTTGGATTGCGGCTTGGGGCCGGGATAGCGGAACTCTTCCTCGCGCACGGGGTCTTCGCCCTTGGCCTCGGCCATCTCCTGGGCCTTGTGGTAGAAAAAGGTGATGAGCGTGGTGCCGTGGTGCTGGCTGATGAGGTCGGTGATGACCGGTCCCAGTTTGTGTTCCCGGGCCAGTTCCACGCCCTTTTTGACGTGGGAGATGAGGATCAGGGCGCTCATGGACGGGGTGAGCTTGTTGTGGCGGTTCTCTTTTCCGGAGATGTTTTCGATGAAATACTGGGGATTTTTGAGCTTGCCGATGTCGTGATACAGCGCCGCGACCTTGGCCAAAAGGGCGTTGGCCCCGATGACCCGGGCTCCGGCCTCGGCCATGTTGGAGACCACCAGGGAGTGGTGGTAGGTGCCGGGGGCCTTGACCATGAGTTCCTGGAGCAGGGGTTGTTCCAGGTTCATGAGCTCCATGAGCCGAAAGCGCGAGGAATAGCCGAAGATCAGTTCCATGATGGGCGAGATGCCCATGACCGCAAGCAGGGTCAAGAGGCCGTTGAGGACGATGAAAAAAATGCCGGTTCCCGCCGTGGCCAGGTCGATGAAGTCCATGAGGTTGACGGCGACCCACATGAAAAGCAGCGTGGCGATGAGCGGGATGCTGGTTTTTAAGACCTGGACCCTCGTTTCGGAGCGTTTGAGCAGGAAGATGAAGATCATGGACCCGATGAAATAGTAGCAAAAGAGGTTGAGGTCCGCGCCGATCAGGCGACAGGTCAGAAACGACAGCATGAGGCTCATGAGGATGCACAGGCGCTTGGGGAAAAACAGGGCCAGGATGCCCGAGGCCCCGGCCAGGGGCAGGCTGTAGGCGAAGTACATGGCCCGTACGGATTCGGGAACGTCCCCCGTGGGCAGGCGCACGGCGTTGCCGAATTTGGCGAACAGCCCAAAGGCCAGAAAAACCGTGCCCAAAAACAGCCAGTCCTTGTCGGAAACGGCCCGAAGCCCTCGTTTTTCGAGGGAAAAATGCAGCACCAAAAGCAGGAGCAGACACATGGCGAAGCCGCCCACCCCTTCCATATATTGCACGCCGCCGGACTGGAGGCGGTAGAGGGACTGGAGCTTGAGCTGCTGGACGGGGCCCACCCGTTCGCCCTGGCGGACGATGATCTCGCCCTTTTTGATGTTGTAATACAGGGGTTCCACGGCGGCCATGATCTCGCGCTTGCGGCCCTGGGTGGTCTCCTGGTTCAGGGTCAGGTTGGGAACCAGAAAGGGGTGGATGAGGGCGCTGACGGCCTTGCGCACCCGTATGGGTCGGTTGAGATCGGTCTTGAGATGCGCTTCCAGGGCGTCGCGGACCTGCTTGAGGTCTTTGATGTCCCGGGGGTCGATGCGCAGCATTTCCATGTTGCTGGGCAGATCGCGGATGAGGATGCCGTTTTTGTAGGCCAAAAGGATGCTTGAAGCCGAAACCACGCCGGGTTCGTAGGCCGACTTGATCCAGGGCAGGATCCGGGTGCGCACCAGGCCGCGCAGATCGGCCCGCTGCCAGGAGTCGATGACGTCCTGGCCGATTTCGACATTGAGACTTTCGGAGATCTGCCAGCGCAGTTTTTCCAACTCTTCGCCGCTGGCCTCGGAAACGGCGTTTAAAATGTCGTCCACGCCCTTGGTCAGGTCGATAAAGGGTTTGGGGCTCAGATCGAAGACCGGAGGCTGGGTTTCGGCCACCTGTTCGCGGCGGCTGGCCGTGGCGGCGGTGTCCTCGATCTGGAGGTTCTGGTCGGCGGCCACGTCATGGGTGGCCACCTCGCCGGCCACGAAGAGCTTGATGCGGTTTTGAAACCCCATGGTGGACAAAAGGCAAAGGACGGCCAACACCGTCAGAAAAAAGAGCAACCCGGCCACGGGAAACGGTTTGACGTCTTTTCCCGGCGCCTTTTGCGTGGCCTTGCTCTTGATCTGGACCTGGGGCCGCAGGTGCTTTTTAACCTTGTCGAATATCTCGCTCATAGGCCTGTACGATCCGTCCCACCAGGGGGTGGCGGATCACGTCTTCCTCGTGAAAAGCGATGAAAGCCAGCCCCGTCACGCCGGTCAGGATGCGCCTGGCCTCCACCAGCCCGGAAACGGCCCGGGGGGGCAGGTCGATCTGGGTCACGTCGCCGGTGACCACGGCCTTGGACCCAAGGCCCAGGCGGGTCAGAAACATCTTCATCTGCTCGGGGGTGGTGTTTTGGGCCTCGTCGAGGATGATGAAGGCGTCATTCAAGGTCCGGCCGCGCATGAAGGCCAGGGGTGCGACCTCGATGACCCCGGTCTCGATCATCTCGTGAACCTTCCGGAAGTCGAGCATGTCGTTTAAGGCGTCGTAGAGGGGGCGCAGATAGGGGGTGACCTTTTCGATCATGTCCCCGGGGAGGAACCCGAGCTTTTCCCCGGCTTCCACGGCCGGGCGGGTCAGCACCAGCCGCTTGCAGCGCCGTTCCAGGAGGGCCGAGACCGCCATGGCCACGGCCAGATAGGTCTTGCCCGTTCCGGCCGGGCCGATGCCGAAGACCAGGTCGTGTTCGCGGATGGCCGCCACGTAGTCTTTCTGAGTGGCGGATTTGGGGGTGACGGTCTTTTTGGGGGAGACAGCCACGGCGTCGCCCGAAAAAACGGTTCCCAGCCGGGCCTCGGGCTCCCGGGCCAGGACGGCCAAAGCCCGCTCCACATCCCCCTGGCCCACGGGAAGCCCCCGGCGCAGGATGCCGTAGAGCTGCACCAGCACGCTTTCGGCATGGGACACGGCTTCCCTGGACGAGGCCCGCAGGGTGGCGGTGCTGCCCCGGGTATCGATCTGCGCGCCGCTTTTTTCGGCGATAAGCGCGACGTTCTCGTTGTGCGGCCCGAAGAGATCCCGGGCCAGCCGCGAGTCGTCGAAATCCAGACGGCGCTCAAAGCCGTTACGTTGGCTCATGTGTCTCCATGACGGCGAATACGTCCGCCGGACGGAAAAAAACGCGTCTGCCTCAACAAGGTTTCAGGTCGCCTCGGGGGACGCTTCCGCCGTCACCGGCCAATACGCAAATCCAGGCCGGACCACAAGGGGATGCCCGGGATTTCCCGGTCAATCGATGGAAAATGTTCACGTCAAAGAGAAGAACGATTTGGAGATCGTCAAGGCAGGCGAAGCGTTTTTTCCAATTCGGGATCCAGATTCACGGCCAGGGTCTCGGCCAGCTTCTCCACCTGGACCTGGCCCGGGGCGAAGCCCTTGCCCCGGCGCACGTCCCTGACCAGGGCCATGAGCACCAAGGCCTTGGCGTCGCCCGCCCGCCAACTGGCCAGGGCGGCCAGGGTCGCGGCCTCGATGAGGCTTTGCCGGGGAACCTCGCGGCCGGGGTGGTCCCGGCGCAAGATGACATGGGCGCCCGGGCCGCCCTCCACATGAAACCAATAGTCAAAGGGCGAGGCGGCCTTGCGCAGAAGTTCCTCGTTGGCCCGGGCGTTTTTCCCGCGAAGCGCCAGAAATCCGTCCGAGGTGCGGTAGATGTGGGCCGGGATGCCGCGAAAGCGTCCCGGTTCCAGGTCGTCGGCAGGGACCGTGGGTTTTGCGGCGCGATCCCTGGCCTGTTTCGCGGCCGGTTTGCCGCCCGGGGCGGGTCCGTCCGAAGCGGAAGGCCGACCCGGCCAGCCTGCAACCGGATCGCCGGACTGCTTCGGGTCGGCCAGGGCGGTCCGGCGCGCAGCCACCACGGCCAAGCCCCGGCGTCCCTTGGCGGCGCGTGAAAACAGGTGGGTCATATTTTCCAGGACGGTCAGCCGGGGATCGAGGCCCTGAGTCATGGTCCCCTTTTCGGGATGCTCCAGGGTCAGGGAGGGGATGCGGCTTTTGCCGTCCAGGCGGTGCAGATTGGCGGCGATGGCCTCGGCAAAGGCCCCCTGGCCGATCATTGCCGTAAGCCTGGCTTCGTCCTGCTCCAGGCGGGAGACGGCCCGGGCCGTGCGTCTGGCCCGGTTTTTTTCGCTGACCACGGCCTTTTGGGCCGTATCGCCCGAGGCGGCGGCGAAAAAGTGGGGTTCCCCGAAGGCCGCAGCCGCCGACAGGGGGTCGGGAAAGGCCGTCAGGATCACCTGGGGGGACAGCCCGGGCATGGGGCGGCAAAAGACGTCCAGGGGGAGCGCGGGCGGGGCGCCCGGGGCGAGGGCGGCCGCCGGGCCGGGGAGGGCGACGAAAAAGCCTTCCGCTTCACCCCGCTGCACGGCGGCGTAAAAATCCCGGGCCTGCTCCTGAGGCAGCATGGCCACGGCCTTGCGCAGCCGGGGCGTGATGTGCGCATGGCGTTGCCAGATATCCGGATCGCCGCGTACGGCCTCGAAATCCGGCCAGTCGGGTTGGCCTCCGAATCCGTCGGGCAGGGTGTCCGTCAGGCTCAACCCGGATTTGGCGTCGATGACGAAAAAGCGTCCCTCCCCCTGGGACAGGCACAGGGCCAGCCTCCTGCTGGGCCAGTCCCCAAGCGCGCCCAGGATGCGCCGGTCCGACAACCGCTTGCGCAGCCACATGGCCTTGGCCGGCGGCTCGGGGGGGAAGGTCGGCTTATGCGCCGAGACGAAAAGAAAAAAACGGCCAGGACCGGTCCGGCCGTGCAGGTATTTGGGGGGGGGAGCGTCGGTTTCGTCCGGCGTGCAGGCCCCGGACAGCCCCAGGGAAAAAAGCCCCGGGGCGGGGAAGGCGATCTTGCGTAAGCGGACCCCGGTGAGCGTCCGGGCCAGCAGGGGAAGCAGGCTTCGGAAAAAATCGGCTTCCATGGCCTGTCCTGGCCGCGATGCGCCGGGCGCCCCGGGCTATTCGCCGCGCAGGTTTTCCTCGTCTTCCTGCTTGCTTTTGCACTTGATGCACAGCGTGGTCACGGGGCGGGCCTTGAGTCTGGCCACGCTGATGTCCTCGCCGCACTCCACGCACTCGCCGTAGGTGCCGTCCTCGATACGTTCCAGGGCCTCTTTGATCTTTTTGATGAGCTTGCGCTCCCGATCCCGCAGGCGAAGGGTGAAGGCCCGGTCGGACTCGGCCGTGGCCCGGTCGGCCGGATCGGCATAGACCTCCACGGTGTCGGTCATGTCCTCAATGGTTTCCTCACCCTTTTTGAGGATGTCCTGAAGCATGTTGCTCAAAAGATTTTGAAAGAAATCCACGTCTTTGGGGTCCATGCATCCCTCCTGGCGCGTAAGCCGTCCTCAGGCGGCGGCTTCAAAAGAGATTTCCTCTATATCAAAGCCGGGCGAACGTAAAGCGTCCTGAGGCGTCCGGATTGTTTTGGGGAGGATTTGCCGCAGGCAAACCGCGATGGCTGCGGCCCTGCCCAGACCCGCCTTGCCGGGTGTGCGGGAAAGACGTAGACGGCTTGCATAGAAATAACGAACCGATTTCGACGGTTCAGGAGAGTCGCCTATGCGAACCAGCCAGTCAGCCATTGCCGCCGCCGTACGCCAGGAGGCCGCCGCCCAGCCTGACGAGGCCGTGGGGCGCGTGGTCGCGGGGGCGTTGCTTGTGGGCGTTTGCGCCACGCGCACGGGGCTTTGCACCAATGTCGCCGGGGAGGGCTTTGCTCCCGCGTCCGGGGGAACCGTGCACGGCCTGCTGGAAGGGCTGGAATTGACCGGTCTGGACGGCCGGGCGGCCAGCCTGGCCGTGGCCGCCGCCGGGGCGCTTTTGCCGCCGCCGCCGGTATCCGCAAAAAAGGCTCAGGATCTCATTTTGGACCGCGGCCGGGGACGGCGCGTGGCCGTGGTGGGGCATTTCCCCTTTGTGGAGAAAATGGGTCCGGCCTTCGCCTCCTTCTCCGTGCTGGAGCGCGCCCCCCGGCCCGGGGATCTTCCCGCTGCGCAGGCGGAAACGGTGTTGCCCGAGGCCCAGGTGGTGGCCATCACCGCCTCGGCCCTGGCCAACGGCAGCCTGGGAGGGCTTTTGGACCTATGTTCGCCCGGGGCCTTTGTGCTCCTGGTGGGGCCAAGCGTTCCCTTCGCCGGTTGCCTGTTCGATTTCGGCGTCGATGTGTTGTGCGGCAATGTGGTGACGGACGCCCAGGCCGTTTTGGACGGTGTGGCCCGGGGGCTCCCCTACCGGGCGCTTCAGGGGCTATCGGCGGTGTGCGCCGTCCGGAATGATTTTGTCAGAAAAACCCGTTGACGGGGGTGGCGATTCTCGATAAAGACCTTTCCTCGCTTGGCGGCCGCCGAGAGATGCCCGGCCAGGACGTTGCGGGGGGAAATCCCCGAAACGGTTGACAACGAATCCGGGCGGACGTAAGAGACCGGTTCTTTGAAGACGAGGCGGCATAGCCAAGTGGTAAGGCAGAGGTCTGCAAAACCTCCATTCTCCGGTTCAAATCCGGATGCCGCCTCCACACTCCTGAAGCGGGAGTAACTCAGTGGTAGAGTGCAACCTTGCCAAGGTTGAAGTCGCGGGTTCAAATCCCGTCTCCCGCTCCAATTGAAATCGCCAAGGGCCGGTCACCACACCGGCCTTTTTTTTTACCCGCCGCGCCCCTGCGGCCCCCGGCGGACCACCTCAAGCCCCCGGAACATCCCGTGTCCCACAATACTTCCCCCATCGCCGTATCTGACGACGCCTCCCTGGACGAGCTTCTGGCCCTGGCCGGGGCCCGATACGACGTGCGCTTCGAGCCTGTCACGGTGGGCGACACCACCCTGGAACTGCTCCAGATCGCGGACATGGTGGCCCTCATCGACCGCCTGACCCGTGAATCCGCCGACGGCCCTCTGGAACTGCCGTTTTGGGCCCGGATATGGCCGACATCCATCCTTTTGTCCTATTTCCTGGGGCGCATGGAGCCGGGATCCTCCTCGGGAGCGGCCAAAACCATGCTGGAGATCGGCGCGGGGGTGGGCATCTGCGGACTGTTCGCCGCCGCCCGGGGGTTCGACGTGACCATCACCGACATCCACCCCGACGCCCTGCTTTTTTGCCGCATAAACGTCCTGAAAAACGGCCTTTCAGCCAACGCCCGGGTCTGCCGGGCGGATTTCTCCGTCGACCGGCTGGGCAGGCGCTTCGACTATATCATCGGCTCCGAGGTGCTCTACCTGGAGGATATCCATCGGGCGCTGGTCAAGTTTTTGTCCGCCCACCTGTCCCTGGAACCCGAGGCCGAGATCCTGCTGGCCCGGGACTATCATCGCAAGGCGCCCACGTTTTTGCGCCGCGCCGCGCCCGACTACGACATCGCCGAACGGACGCTGGGCTACAAGGAAACCACCCCGCCCGAGCAGCCTGGGGCGACGGGGCGCATTGAGCGGCAATTGACCACCATCACCCGTATGCGGGCCAAAAAACATGCGTAAATTCCTCCCGACGTCCAAGGGATATGTGGCCGATTCGGACAAGATCTGCTCTCCCGAGGAAACCGTGGCCAGGGCCAGGGCCGCCTTCGCGCGTTTCGGATCGGGCCTCCTGGCCGAGACCCGGCGCATCGACACCGGGCGTCTGGGCATTCCGGTCTTTTTGAGCATGTGCGGGGAAAAGGCCCGGGAGATCATGCCCACCCGCAAGCAGATGGGGAAGGGGGCCTCTCCGGCTCAGGCCGAGGCCTCGGCGCTCATGGAGCTCGTGGAACGCTACAGCTTTTTTTCCTTCTGGAACACGCCGGACAACTTCCGGGAACGGGCCTGGTCTGCGGCCCTCGCCGAATGGCCGGGACAGGTCATGCCCCTTGAGGACATCCTGCGGTCGGTTGATGATTCCCTTCCGTTGACGGCCGCCGCCGAAATCATGGATCTCGTGCCCTGGCGCTTTGTTTTGGCCAGGAACCTGACCCGGGACAGAGAGGAGTGGGTTCCCCTGGACTGGTTTAAGAAACTCAACGAGTTCAACGGCTCTTCCGCCGGAAACGGGCTTGAAGAGTCCATCCTGCAGGGGGCCTGCGAACTGGTGGAGCGCCACGTGTGCGCCGTGGTGGACCGCACCTGGCCCGTAACCCCCACCATCAGTCTCGACTCCCTTGACGACCCGGTGTTACGCTCGCTGGTGGACGCCTTCCGGCGCGAGGGCATTTTGCTGGTGCTCAAGGATTTCAGCCTGGGCATGCCCGTGCCCACGGTGGCGGCCCTGGCCTACGACCCGGTCACTTTCCCTGACGCATCGGAAATCGTGTTCACCGCCGGGACCGCCGCCTCCCCGGCCAAAGCCGCCATCCGGGCCGTCACCGAGATCGCCCAGTTGGCCGGGGATTTCGAGACCATAAGCAACTACGAGGCCTCGGGCCTTCCCAAGTTCACCAGCCCGGCCGGTTTCGCCCGGCTGTTGGACGGTCCCGAGACCACCCTGGCGGCCATGCCGAGCATCGAGCGCGGGGATATTTTGGAGGAATTGACCCTGCTGGCCCGGGGGCTTGGGGAAAAGGATCTGTGCCTCTACAGCGTGGAGACCACGAACCCGCAGCTTTCATTGGTCGCCAATTACAACTTCGTGCCGGGATTTTTGTTTCGGGAGCGCACGCCAAACGCCAGCCTGGGACTTTTCGTAGGCCGCATCCTGGTCGAGGAGACGCCGCCGCCCATGGCCTCCCAGGGGCTCGACGTCCTGGCCGGGCACTATCCGGATGCGGCCTTCGTTCCCTTTTTCCGGGCCATGCTGGCCCTGCGCGAAGGGGACGACGCCCGCGCGACCGGTCTTTTCGCCCTGGCCGAGCCGCTGTTGACCGATCCCGAAGACAAGGCCCTGGCCGCATTTTATCAGGCCCACGCCCTGACCCGGGATGAAAAATGGGATGCGGCCGTGCCCCATCTTGACCGGGCCATCGCGTTGTGTCCGGAGGTCAAGGAATACTTCAACCTGCGCGGCGTGGCCCGGTTCAAGGCCGGGGACTACGCCACGGCGGTCGGCGATTTCGAGGCCGCACTGGCCCTGGACAGCGGATCGGCCATGGATTTGGCCAATCTGGGACTTTGCCATGACCGGCAGGGGCATCCGGATCTGGCCGTGCATTATCTCCAATCGGCCATCGCCCTTGATCCAGGCCTTGATTTCGCCCGGGATCGATTGGCCGGGCTTTTGGGTCAGAAGTGATGCAGGTCATCCAACCCCTGGACAACCCACGAAAATATGATAGGAATTGTCCGCGTTTCACGGTTGGAAGGAGGGAGGGACGGCGAAAGCCCCCGGTGCGCCCCAAGCGTAGAAAGCTGGCCGGGGGGATTGACAAGACCGGTTTCGACTTTTAGAACCGCACAAGATTTGGAGACGAAAGCCGCTTTCGCATGACATACTTGTGGCTTTCGGGCGGCAACGCCACCCTGAGGGGCGCTCCTCGAGACGTGACAAGAAACAGCGGATCGCTGTTTTTCGGTAGGGACGCCCGGAAACGGGTATCGTTTTGACACTGACATGCCACAGTGTTAAAAACGAGCGACACCTTTTTTCAACACTTAAGGAGGATGCGCATGGCCACTGTTGAATTCAAAGGAAAAACTTTCGATGTCGATGAAGACGGCTTCTTGCAGAAGTTTGAAGACTGGTGTGAAGAGTGGGTCGAGTATGTGAAAGACTCCGAAGGCATCAAGGAACTGAGCCCCGAGCACCGCAAGGTCATCGAGTTCCTTCAGGACTACTACAAGAAAAACGGCATCGCCCCCATGGTGCGCATCCTGTCCAAGGTGACCGGATTCAAGCTGAAGCACATCTATGAGCTGTTCCCCTCGGGACCGGGCAAAGGAGCCTGCAAAATGGCCGGCCTGCCCAAGCCCACCGGCTGCGTCTAGTCCGTCGCCGCATTTCGATACGAAAGGCGGGGAGTTCGCTCCTCGCCTTTTTTTGCGCCCTCGGGCCGGGGGAGCGAGCGATTTTCGATGGGGGCCGAGGGCCTTCCGGAAGAATCGGCGTACAGGCGGAACCGCCGCCCTGTGTTGCGGGGGGAGCCCAACGATGGCGGCAACGCGCCTTCCCCGACATCGGGTCGGACGTATCCCCCGGGTGTGGCCGGGGACGGGAGACGTTGTCTCTGTTTCGGTCGTGATCGTTGTGCGTGGGACAGAGGGCCTGCATCAACCCTCACAGGGGGCCTCCAGTCTCCCCCTGGCGTGTGAGATGAAAGCGGGCTACTTCTTTTTCGCCCCTGGCTTTGCGGCGGCTGGCGCGGCCTTGCCGGGCGGGAGGGTGGCCTTGCCCGTGGCGGCGGGGACCGCTTTTTTCCCGGTATCCTTGCCCGCCTTGGCTGGTTTGGCGGGTTTTTTCGACGTGTCTTTTTTCTTTTTGGGAGCAGGCAGCTTGCCCTCGTCGGCCAGTTTGAAAAGCTTTCTTTTTTTGCTGTCAAAGGTGATGGCGGTCTTTATGGCCGCCAGGCCCATGGCCATGATGCTCAAGACGATGACCAGCCCTTTTTGTAGTTGCCATTTCTGGCGTTCCACCATGTCCGCCATGGCCCCCTGCCCGAACTGGTTCAAACCGTAGACAAAAAGCGGCACCAAAAGCAGAGCCATGGCCAATCCGGCGATCTCCATCCACATGAAGTTGCGCCCGAGCAGCATGGTGAAAAACGTGGAGTCGCGCACGATGCGCAGGCTCACCAGCCGGGAGCGCAGGGTTTTGATGCGCTCGTCCACCAGGGGCAGGGCTTCCTGACTTTTTCGAAAGTTTTCTGGGATGTTAAGCGTCGTAGTGCGCATCCAGTTGAGTTTGGCCGCGCAAAAATTGAAATCGCGATTGAAGTCCTTGAGCAACTTGGGGAAGGGAAACCAGGCCGCTTCCCGCTGGATGGACTTGAGTTCTTCGAATTGGGCCTGACGACGGGCCTGGATGTTTTTGATCTCGCTGTCCAGCTTGGCCGCGATGGCCTCGCGCAGGGCGCGTACCTCGGTCACCACATCCTTATATGCCACATAATTCTT
This sequence comes from Desulfolutivibrio sp., assembly GCF_036584575.1. NCBI lineage: Bacteria > Pseudomonadati > Thermodesulfobacteriota > Desulfovibrionia > Desulfovibrionales > Desulfovibrionaceae > Desulfolutivibrio > Desulfolutivibrio sp. The sequence goes on along the minus strand of NZ_JAZHDB010000116.1, from coordinate 4,197 downwards.
GATGGTCCCCAACTTGGCCAGGGCCTGGATGCGGGCGGTCGTCTCCTTGAGGTAGGCGTCCTCCGGGGGGAAGTGGATGGCCAGGGTGCCGGACATGGCTTCAAGGCCCTCCAGGGCCTCGGCCGCAGCCAACTCGGCCTCGTTCCAGGGTTTCCACAGGGCGGCCAGGACATGAATGCGTCCCCGCTCCAACTCCGGGTCAAGCAGCACCTTGTTGAAAATGGCGGCGTCGGAGGCCATAAGCCCGGTGAAAAGGGACATGCCCTGGTCCGTGAAACCCATCTTCACCATGCAGACGCCCTGCCGGTATTCCGGCTCCACCCAGCGCGGCGTCTCCTTGCCTGCCAGCTTGTACAGGCCGATGGCCTTTTGAAAGTCCCCCTGCACTTCCATGGCCCGGGCCTGGAGAAAAAGGAAACAGGCGCGTTGCAGCGGCGTGTAGGAGAGCCGCACGGCCTCCTGCCAGTAATAGGCGCTTTTGGCCCAATCCCCGGATTCCATGGCCAAAAAGCCCTGCACGGCCCGGGGATGGTAGCCCCGGGTGTAGCGCGTCAGGGCCTGGGAGACGAATTTTTCCGTCTCCTCGACGTTTCCGGCTCGCAGGTTGTCCAGGGCCTGCCACAAGAATTCCCCCTCCCGAGGCGAGAGCTGGGAAAGCCCGCCCGGGAGATCCTTGCCCTTGCTGCGCCATACGGCCTCCATCATGCGCAACTGGGAGGCGTAATTCACCTCGAACGCGGCCTTGAACAAAAGCGCCTTGGTGTCCGAGGCGGACAGAAGCGCGGCGGCCAGGTTCCCCGTATCTCCCGCCAGGGCGGCATCCAGGGCCTTGAACTGCTCGTTGATGTCCGCGATGTCCAATTGGGCGAGCCTGCCCCAGAGCCCGGGGTTCCATTCCCCGAGACCCTTGGACGGACAATTGGCCGGGTCGTGGTTGGTCAGGCCGCAATAGAAGCAGATGGGCCGATCGCCGGAGACCAGTTGGGCCGGGTAGTCGATGGGCACCGTGCCGGTTTCGGCGGCGTCGCCTTCGGCCGCCAGCCGGACGTTGCACCAGTCGTCCACGGAGTTGCCGCGCGAGGCGTACCGGGCGTCGTTGATCTTGAAGTCGCGGCCGAGCAGAAAGGCGGAACGGTAGCTCATGTGCGGGAAATCGGGGGTGAGCTTGTCCCAGTTGAGATTGATCTTGCGCGGCAGATCCTTGGCGAAGGAGAAGCCTTTCTTGGGGACGGCGGCCATGACGCTCGGCCAATATTTGTGTTCTTCCTCATTATTGTCCCGCAGGCTGGCGATCATGACCAGGATCTCGCGGCACCAGGTTCGAAACTGGCGCAGACCCTCCAGGGGATAGAGGATGAACCCCTCATGGGCCACGTATTTGATGCCCATGCGCTCAAGCAGCTTTTGCAGCTTGCCGTAAATGGTGCGCCAGCCCTCGGAGGTGTTTTTGTCCAGGGGGTCGCCCAGAGGCTTGGTGATGAAGTACCATCCCAGCCCCGAGTCGTAGGACAGTCCCGGCGCGGGATCGAGCAGTTCCCAGGCCACCTTCATGAGCCCCGAAGGGGCGGGGGCCGGGATGGTGGAAAGCCCCGGGGTGGCCGTGATCATGGCCTTGAGGTTGGGATGGATCCATATCTGGATCTCTTCGGCCGGGGCAACTTTCTGCCGCGTGGCGTCCACCGTGGCCCCCACGGTCAGCTCAAGCTTCGGGCCGATGAGGATGGACGCGGGCATGACCACAAGGCTCATGGACAGCTTGTTCACCCGGCCCCATATCTGCATCCGGGCCAGGGCGTTGAGGGCTTCATCGCCGAAAAAACCCCAGACGGATTGAAAATTGTCCTCGGCCACAAGAAAGCCGCCGTAATCCTGGAACATCTGCCCGAAGGCCGGGTCGAGCTGGCCGGACCAGACGGCCCACACCGTGATCCCGGAATGGACCATGCGGGACTGGGGGACGCGGGGGGCCCTGTCCAGAATTGTTGAAAACGAAAGCATGGACAATCTCGCTCTTTTTTCCTACCAAGTGGCTATGGACATTTCACAAACCATCGCGACGCTGAAAAAGGAACCCGGCTTCCATGAGAAGGTGGGCATGATCCTGACCCACAACGGCGTGGCCCGGGCCACCTCCCGGGACGGCCGCCCCGTCTCGCAGATCGAGGTCATTCCCGATTTCGCCAAGATCGAGGCCATTCGGGCCGAATGCGAAACATTGCCCGGGGTCTTTAAAATCGTGGTCGAAGCCCACGGCGGGACGTTCGTTCCCGGCGACGATCTGCTGTTTATCGTGGTGGCCGGCGATATCCGGGAAAACGTCCTCGAAGCCCTGACCCGCACCCTGTACCGGATCAAGGCCGAGGCCGTGGCCAAACGCGAGACCCTGATCGCTTCCTGATCCGGCCTGTCGAGGCCTGCCGTCTTGCCTCGGACGCCGTCCGGGGCGGTCATGCGCCGTGCGCCGGGACATCCGGGTCGCGCAGGCTTTGCCGCGCCAGCCTCCACACCCGCGCCGCCTCGTCCACCCGGCCCCGTTTGCAGCAGCCGTTGGCGTAAATACGGACCTTGCACACCAATTCTTCTTCCATGCAATCCCGATGCCAGGGACTCATTTTCTCGGTGGCCAGGATTTTGGCCAGGGACTTGATGCGAAACAGGTCCATGCCCACGAACCGGGCCGACAACTGGTCCGGGCGGCCGCCCCGGCGCACGGTCAGGGCCTCGTCCAAAAGCCCGATGGGCCCGCGAAGCAACATGCGCAGCCACAAATCGTAGTCCTCGCAGGCCGCCAGCCCTTCATCGAACGGCCCCACCTGCCGCAGATAGTCCCGGTCGATCATCACGCTGGAGGGGCTCACCAGGCACAGCCGAAGGGCCTGGCGGAAAAAATCCCCGTCCTTTTTGAGGTGGACGCGCCTGGGATTGACCCGCACGCCGCCCCGCACCCATATTTCCTGGGTCTGGCTCACGGCATGACCGCTGGCCGCCATATAGGCCAGTTGCCGCTCGATCTTGCCGGGAAGCCAGGTGTCGTCCGAGTCGAGGAAGGCCACGTAGCGCCCCCGGGCCATGGACGCCCCCAGATTGCGCGCCGCCGCCACCCCCCGGTTGCTGGTGGCCGCCACCCGCAACCTTGAGTCGGAAATGCCGACCAGGACCGCCGGGGTGTCGTCCGTGGAGCCGTCGTCCACCACCACAAGCTCCAGTTCCGCGCCGCACTGGGAGAGCACCGAGGCCACGGCCTCGGACACCATCGCAGCCCGGTCAAAGGTGGGGATGACCGCCGATACCGTAACCATGCCGCTCCTCCCGGACCATGCATACCCCACTTGGCCCAAAGGTCCAAATCCCCCCTTTCGTTTGGCCGTCCGCCATGGCATGCTCCCCGCACGGAAACCGCCATGCACACCGACCCGAGGCGCACCTACCGCCACCCCCTGCCGCCCCGATCCGGGGAAAAGGCCTTTCAGGTCGTGGTGGAGCAGACCGATCTGCACATCGTGGCCCGGCGCGACCTGTCCGTCGAGATCGCGGCCTATGTCCACGAACTGCGCGCCGGACTCAAAAACCATATCCTGCTTCACCCGGCTTTCGCCCCCAGCCTTGTCCCCGTGGACGTCCCGGAGCACGCCCCGGCCCTGGTATGTCGCATGGCCCATGCCGCCCGCCTGTGCGGCGTGGGGCCCATGGCCGCCGTGGCCGGGGCCATCTCCCAGGCCGTGGCCGACCGGTTCCGGACGCAAAGCCCGGACATCCTGGTGGAAAACGGCGGCGACATCTTCATGCACTCCACCACCAGCCGCACCGTCGCGCTTTTGGCCAAACCCATCGAGGGCGCGCGTCTGGGGCTCCATATCGCCGCCGACCGGTTCCCCCTCTCCATCTGCACATCCTCCGGCCGCGTCGGGCACTCCTTAAGTTTCGGTCAGGCGGACATGGTGGCCGTGCTGGCCCGGGACGGCGCCCTGGCCGACGCCGCCGCCACGGCCCTGGGCAACCTCCTGCACGACGAATCGGACATGGACGCCATGCTCGCCGCCGCGCGTACCCTGACCACACGCGGCGTCACCGGCGTTTTCGCCCAGATCGGCGAGGCCATCGGCGCCTACGGCGACCTGGAACTGGTGGCGCTGGAAGAGTAAATCGGGGCTGCCGCCCCGCACTGCGTCGGGGCTGCCGCCCCGAACCCCGCCCGGG
>NZ_JAZHDB010000115.1:0-60999 GCF_036584575.1 Desulfolutivibrio sp. | reverse complement strand
GATGGAGGTGGCCAGGTCGACAATGGACTTGTCGAAGTCGCTTGCCCGCTGGCTGGCAGGGCCGCGCCGACGATGGAGGGCGTCTCCCGCCCGGCCGTGACGACGCCCCGCCCCCCGCACCAGACCAGATAGGCCCCGAGAAACCCCTTGAGCAGGGCCTCGGGCGCATCCCACAGCATCCACGCCCCAAGGGCCATGCCCGGCACAGAGGCGAAAAGCAGCACCAACAGCTCGCGCCAGGCCACCCGGCCGCGAAGCCGGGCCATGAGGCAGACGTTGATGCCAAGGGCCATCAGACAGCCAAGCGGCGTGGCCGTCCGGGCCTCCAGGACCGCCCCGAGCACGGGCAGGGCCACCAGCGTGGAGCCGAATCCGGCCAATCCCTGGGTGAATCCGGCCAATCCGGCGGCCGCCGCCACACATCCCGCCAGCAAAACGTCCACGGCACCTCCCCATACGGCGTCCGGCGCGTCATCCGTCGGCTGCTGTTTTAAATTTCATTATATCGAATCGATGATTTCCCTTGAAAAGCAGGCTATCCAAGGTTACATGCCGTCACAAACGGATTGATTCGCACCGTTAATTCAAAAAAATCGAACCATGCCTGAAACCCTTCTCCTGCGCACCTTTCTGGCCGTGGCCGCTGAACTGTCCTTTCGCCAGGCGGCCCAGGCCCTCCACGTGGCGCCGTCCACCGTAACCAGCCGCATCCAGGCCCTGGAAGAGGAACTGGGAGTGAAGCTCTTCGCCCGCTGCGGCCGCCGCGTGGTCCTGACCCCGGAGGGGCGGCGGCTTTTCTGGCATGCCGCCCGACTGACGGAGCTTGCGGCCCGGACCCGCCAGGTGGTGTGCGGCGAGGAGGAAGGCCCCGAGGTGCGCCTGCGGGTGTCCGAAACCCTCGGCGCGTATTGCCTGCCAACGGTGCTGCGCCAATTCAAGGCCGCGTTTCCTGCGGCCAGGGTCCATCTGGCAACCACGTCCCGCCAGGGCACGTTGCACGACCTGCGCCGGGGGACCGTGGACGCGGCGCTGCTGCTCGGAGAACCGTTTTCCGCCCCGGGACTTGCGGTGGAGAGCCTTTGGCGGGAGCCCCTGGTGGTCTTCACGGCCCCGGACGGCCCCCTGGCGCACAGGGAATGCGTGGGGCCCGACGACCTGGAGGGCGTCCCCCTGGTGCTGACGCGCCATGTCTGGAGCGCCCGGGGGGCGATGGAGCGGGCTTTGGCCGGAGAGGGCGCGGGCATGGCGGGGCATGTGGAATGCGCCAGCGCCGAAATCGTCAAACGCTGCGTCCTGGCCGGACTTGGGGTGTCGGTCGCCCCGCGTTTTTTTGTGGCCGGGGAGGCGGGCCGGGGGCGGCTGAGAATCCTAGCCTGGAGCGGCGAACCCCTGGCGGCCACGGTATTGCTGGCCCGGGACCGGACCAGGACGCCGCCTCCGGCGGCGGCCTCGCTTTTACGCTTGCTACGGGATTTTTTTGCCGATTCCAGGCATCGCCCGGACACGCAGGAGGAATGATCGTTTTACGGCACGCGGACAGCCATATCAGGGGCGAAGCCGGAAACGACGGCGACCCGTCCGCCAGACTGGACAGGGGGACGCCTGACTGCTTATATTATCTGAAACAAAATTGTGGGCCAGGATCCGGCCATCCTCACCACGCCCCCCTGGCGACGCAACCGAACAACCGGTTCCATCTTCTCCCAGCCACTTGTATCCGAGCATCGGAGCCACCTCTCTCCTCTTCCTCCCTGACGAGGTGGAATGTTAAGAGAAGAAGGGATAGCTTGCTCCCGTTACGTACGTGGAGCAACTGGCAGGTGTACAAACAGTTTTGCTTCGAACCCATGACAGGGGAAACGACCTTCATGTCTAAAAAAATAACCGTACGTTCAGGCCAGTCGGTAACGGACGCCCTGCGAGTGCTGGACAATACCGCTGCAAAACTTGTCGTGGTGCTGCGTGACGATGACACCATCGCCGGGGTCATCAGCGACGGAGATATCCGTCGCGCCTATTTGCGGTGGCACACCCTGGATCTCTTGGTGGACCAGGTCATGAATCCCACTCCCCGGGTCTTTCCGGAGGACATGCCGCCGCAAGAAATCTTGGCCGCCATGCGCCTGCACGATATCCAACAGGTTCCCCTCGTCGATGAAGCCGGAGTCTATCGCTCCGTCGTCCTTTTACAGGATCTGATCGGATGGAGCACGAAGTCCGCGCCAAAAACCTCGGACGCCATCTACGACAACCCGGTCGTTTTGATGGCCGGAGGGCTCGGCGAACGCCTGCGGCCGCTGACGCAGAGCTGCCCCAAGCCCTTGCTGTGCGTCGGCGGCCATACGATCCTGGAAACCATCATCGCCCATTTCCGCTATTTCAATTTCCACCGCTTTGTCATTTCAGTCAATTACCTTGGGCATATGATACGGGAACGCTTTGGCGACGGCTCCCGTCTGGGCGTGGACATCACCTATATCGAGGAGACAAAGCGCCTGGGCACCGCGGGCTCTTTGTCGCTTATGCATGAACATCTGACGCAGCCTTTTTTCGTCATGAACGCCGATCTGCTGTGCAACTTCAACCCGCAAAGCATGCTGGAATTCCACTCCGACACGGCAAGCCAAATTTGCGTCGGCGCCTTCAACCATCGCTACCAGGTGCCCTATGGGGTCATCGAGTACGAAGACGACCGCATCGTGCAACTGGTGGAGAAACCCAAGCGCAGTTCTTTCATCAGCGCCGGGATATACTTGCTTTCCCCCTCTGTCCTGGCTCGGGTGCCTTCCGACGACTATCTGGACATGCCTACCTTGATCAACGGCTTCATCGCCCGTGAAGAATTTCCGTCCATCTTCCCGATCATCGAAAACTGGCTGGATATCGGACGCCCCGACGACCTGAGCCGGGCCGAGGCCCATTACACGTCGTGCTTCCCCCATCTGCTGGACGAGGAATTCCTCACAAAATAGGCGGGGCCGCATCCTACCCCGCAAAAAGCCGCACGGCCGGGGCATGCGTCCCGGCATGGCCCCCGGCCGTATTCCGGACCACCCGTACGGTACGGCGGTGATGCGCAGGCATGCCGGACGCCCTCCCGACTGGCGGGACAGGGCGCTTTGGCCTCCGACATCCCTCTTGCCATCAGCCCAAATATCGACTAAGCATCCCTGTTCCCCATCTCACACATCCCGGAGCGGCCCCGGGTGCCCCGGGCGCGAATGCGCCGGAGGTTGACGGGCTTGGACCGGGATGGAGGAAAAAAACCAAGGAGATCGACACCATGGCCTATGTCAGCATGAAGCAGCTCCTGGAGACCGGCGTCCACTTCGGTCACCAGACCCGGCGTTGGAACCCCAAGATGCGCCCCTACATCTTCGGCGCCAGAAACGGCATCCATATCATCGACCTGCAGCAGACCGTCAAAATGTACCAGAAGGCCCACGATTTCATCGTGGACATCATCTCTCAGGGCGGCAAGATCATCTTTGTGGGCACCAAGCGCCAGGCCCAGGAGTCGGTCAAAAAAGAGGCCGAGCGCGCCGGACAGTATTTCGTCACCAACCGTTGGATGGGCGGCATGCTCACCAACTTCCAGACCATCAAAAAGAGCATCGAGCGCCTAAAGACCCTGGAACGCATGTTCGAGGACGGTTCCATCAGCCGCTTTCCCAAAAAGGAAATCGTGATGATGAACCGTGAGGTCACCAAGCTCAACCTGACCCTTGGCGGCATCAAGGACATGGACGGCCTGCCCCAGGCCGCCTTCGTCATCGATCCCAAGCGCGAGGAGATCGCCGTGCAGGAATGCCGCAAGCTCGGCATCCCGGTCATCGGCGTGGTGGACACCAACTGCGACCCGGACCTGATCGACTACATCATTCCGGGCAACGACGACGCCATCCGGGCCATCAAGCTTTTTGCCGCTTCCATCGCCGAGGCCTGCATGGAAGGCGACGCCATGCACAAGGAGCGCGGCCTGGCCGAGAAGGCCGCCAAGGCCGCTCCCAAGGCCGCTGAAAAGCCCGAGGAAGAGGCCCCGGCCACGACAGCAACCAGTGAGGAGGACGCGTAACATGGCTGAGATATCCGCCCAGGCGGTCAAGACCCTGCGCGACAAGACCGGCGCGGGCATGATGGATTGCAAAAAGGCCCTGCAGGAATGCGGCGGCGTCGAGGACAAGGCCATTTCCTGGCTGCGCGAGAAGGGCCTGTCCAAGGCCCAGAAGCGCGCCGGACGGGCCACCACCGAAGGCGTCGTGGGTTCCTACATCCACTCCACCGGAAAGATCGGCGTCATGGTCGAGATCAAGTGCGAGACCGACTTCGTTGCCCGCTCCGACCGTTTCCAGGAATTCGCCAAGAACGTGGCCATGCAGATCGCCGCCGCCAACCCCGTGTGTCTGGGCCCGGACGAAGTCCCGGCCGACCTGTTGGCCAAGGAGCGCGAGATTTACAAGAACCAGGCCATGGCCGAAGGCAAGCCCGAGCAGATCGCGGAAAAGATCGTCGATGGCCGGGTGAAGAAGTACTACAAGGAAGTCTGCCTGCTGGAGCAGCCGTTCATCAAGGACGACAAGGTCTCCATCCAGGATCTTTTGAACGAGCTGGTGGGCGTGCTGGGCGAAAACGTCCAGATCGGCCGCTTTTGCCGTTTTGCCCTGGGCGAAGACGCCCAGTAGCCGCAGAGGTGACGCAAAAAAACGGGCCGCAAGGCCCGTTTTTTTTGGCGGGGGCGCGGCGCTCCCGCGCGCGAACGCCGTCCCCCGCGCTTGGCTGTTGCCGGAACGTCCGTCGGGGTTTACATTCCCTGGCGGACCCGGGAAGTGCGGGCCACGGATCAACCCACCCTTTCCCCTTGGAGGACTTCATGGCGAAATTGCGATTTTCCCGGGTTTTGCTTAAAATCAGCGGCGAGGCCTTGGCCGGATCGCGCCCGTTCGGCCTGGACACCGCCACCATCGAGGCGTTTTGCCGGGACATCGCCCAGGCGGCGGCCGCCGGGGCCCAGGTTTCCCTGGTCATCGGCGGGGGCAACATCTTTCGCGGCATGTCCGAACAGGCCGCAGGCATGGACCGGGCCTCGGCCGATTACATGGGCATGCTGGCCACGGTCTTAAACGCCCTGGCCGTGCAGGACGCCCTGGAAAAGCTGGGGCTGACCACCCGGGTCATGTCCGCCATCGCCATGCGGGAGGTCTGTGAGCCGTACATCCGCCGCCGGGCCATGCATCACCTGGACAAGGGCCGGGTGGTCATCTGCGCCGCCGGAACCGGGAACCCCTATTTCACCACGGATACCGCCGCCGCCCTGCGGGCCATGGAACTGCACGCCCAGGCCATCCTCAAGGGCACCAAGGTGGACGGCGTCTATGACAAAGACCCGGTCAAGCATGCGGATGCGGTCAAGTTCGAACGGCTTTCGTACATGGACGTCATAAAAAAACAGCTCCGGGTCATGGACACCACGGCCATCTCCCTGGCCATGGATAACGGCCTGCCTATCGTGGTCTTCAACATGTTCACGGCGGGCAACCTCACCCGGGTGCTCTCCGGGGAACAGGTGGGCACCCTCGTCGAAGGAGACAAATGATATGCGCGAAGCCCTCAAGGAAGCTGAAGACAAGATGAAAAAGGCCCTGGTCAGCCTGGACAAGGAGTTCGCCCGCCTGCGCACCGGGCGGGCCACGACCTCCCTGCTCGACGGCGTGCGCGTGGACTACTACGGCACGCTCACGCCCATCGACCAGATCGCCTCCGTGTCCACCCCCGATTCCCGGACCATCACCATCCAGCCCTGGGACCGCAAGGCGTTTTCCGTCGTAGAGAAGGCCATCCTCAAATCCGACCTGGGACTTACCCCGGTCAACGACGGCAAGATCATCCGCATCGGCATCCCTCCCCTGACCGAGGAGCGGCGCAAGGATCTGGCCAAGGTGGCCAAGAAGTACACCGAGGAGGCCAAGGTGGCCGTGCGCAACGTGCGCCGCGACGCCAACGAGGTTCTCAAAAAGCTCAAAAGCGACAAAAAGATTTCCGAGGACGAGCAGCACAAGGGCCAGGAGGAGATCCAAAAGCTCACCGACGCCTACGTGGCCAAGACCGACGCCGCCCTGGCGAAAAAAGAAAAAGAGATCATGGAGATTTGACCCTGAGAGGCGACGACCTGCCCCGCCACGTGGCCATCATCATGGACGGCAACGGCCGGTGGGCGCAAAAACGCGGGCTGCCTCGCAGCGAAGGCCACAAGGCCGGGACCGACGCGGCCAAGGCCGTGGTCACCCGGTGCCGGGAGCGTGGCGTCGGGCATCTCACCCTGTATACCTTCTCCAAGGAAAACTGGGGACGGCCCAAGGAGGAGATCAGCTTCCTTTTCGACCTCCTGACCCGGTTCGTGACCCGCGAGGTCGGCGCCCTGCTTGAACGCGACATCCGGCTTTCGGTGTTCGGGGAGTTGTCCGGCCTGCCCCTGGCCCCGCGCCAGGCCCTGTCCCATGTCATCAAAAAAACCGCCGCCTGCCAGACCATGCGCCTCAACCTGGCCCTCAATTATTCCGGTCGCGAGGAGATCCTGCGCGCCTGTCGGACGCTTGCGGCCAAGGGCCTGCCCCCGGAGGAGATCACGGCGGAGCGGTTCGCCGCCGAACTGTACACCGCCGGGCAGCCCGATCCGGACCTCGTCGTCCGCACCAGCGGCGAATTGCGCCTGAGCAACTACCTTTTGTGGCAGTCGGCCTACAGCGAGTTCAGCTTTCCGGATGTCCTGTGGCCGGACTTCACGGCCTTGGAATTGGACAAGGCCATCGAGGACTACCGGTCGCGACGCCGACGCTTCGGCCTGACCGAAGAACAACTCACGGACGAGTGACGCCCGTGACCCACAAAAGGACGATCCGGCGCGACGGGCCACGCCAGCGAGCGGGCCGCCGGTTGCGATCCTCACCGGCGTGCCGCCCAATCCCAGGGCACGATGCGAGCGGCTTCGGCGTTCTTAAAAAATACGGCCGGACGTGTTCCGGGTCGCCATGCTAGCGGTCGATGAAGTGGGTCATGACCCGGATGAACTTTTCCAGGGATTCACGGCTGTCGCCCTCCACATCATCCAAGGCCTCGCCGTGGCAGCGCACCAGATACCTTTTGAGGATCAGCCCGCTGGCCGCCGTGAGCGCCGAGCGCACGGCCCGCACCTGCACCAGGATGTCCTCGCACTCCTTGCCGTCCTCGATCATCTTCTGGATGCCCCGGATCTGTCCCTCGATCCGCTTCATGCGGGCCAGGACGTTTTTTCGCAGGGCATCCTGCTCTTCCTTGTTGTGCATCGCGTTTCCACCTCATGCCTGAAGGGGGTAAGGGTACTTGTCCAACCCAGGTATCTACCCCCGACGCCACCCTATCCGCAACAGGAGATGTGCCGATGATTCCTCTCGAGCCGATATCCCTTGAAACCAAACTTTTTTTCCTAAGCGCCGTGGAATTCGGCAGCCGCCTCTTTCGCGGGCCGGTGGCCCCAGGCGGTCAGGCCATGGACGACTGGCTGGAGCTGGTCACCCTGGCCCCGGCCGAACTGGTGAACATGCTTCCCGACGACCGCCCCGTCCTCCCCGGCATGGAACCGGACTTCGCCCTGCCCGCGCTCCTGGCCCGGTTGACGGAGATGGACGACGCCACCCAGGCGGGCCAACTGCCCGAGGCCTTCACCCGCCTGTTCGGCCCGGCCACGAGCGCGGCACCTTGCGCGGCGGACGAGGCGGACGGGGCCATGTCGGCCATGGCCCATCAACTCGCCCTGGATCTCGAATACCTGATCGCGCTTCTGGCCAAGGGATTTCTCAGCGGTGCGCCGGACATGGCCTCTCAGGCAGGGAAGCAGTGCCGCGAGGGGCTGGCCCCCCGACTTGCCGATCTGACGGGGCATCTCGCCGCAGCGGATCCCACCGGCGTGTTCGCGGCGGCCGCCGCCGTCATGCTGCATGTTGTCCGCGACCTGGGGCAAAAGCTCTAGCCCGCCGTCCCCGAAACGCCCGCCTGACGACCGATCCGGACAGGCCGACCAGGCGTTATTTGGAGAAACGCGCCGTGAGAACGGCGCACCATGCCCACATCCCGGCCCGTGTCCGCCCCAACCGGCGGGGCGGGCCTTTTTCTGTCTGCTTTCAGGGTAGGCGTCGGACAACCGCTTAACGATATAAAATTATTGTTGCACGATAATTTTTTATTGTTTACATCCTCCTTGCCGTCGGTTTCCAGCCCGCGCGATCCGGACGCGACGGACCGGACACCCCCGTCGGCCACAAGCGCCAACACCTTGGAGGAGACATGAAAACCCTTCTGCTGCTTTTTCTGGCGGGTCTTTTGACCCTGTATTCGTCGGGCTGCGCCACCGTGAAAAAAGGCTCCGACGTGACCGGCCTGGCCCGGACCACATCCCTGTCCGGGCGCGATCTGGGACGCCTGATCATCCTGGCCCGGGTGGCCAATGGAGAAGACACCCCCAACGCAGCGGAAAAGGAGATCACGGCCTTGGCCGCCGCCACCGCCGTCCTGACCTCCCTGGCCACGGCCGTGCCGGTTTCCCGGGATGGCCTGCTGACCGCCCTCGGCGAGCGGTCCTGGCCCGACGCCGGAGATATGGAGCTTACGGCCGCCGCACGGGCCTGCGGCGCGGATACCGTGGCCGTGTTGACCGTCACGGAATATGTGGGGAAACTGCAGATCGGCCTGCCGACCCTGTGGGGGACCGAGACGGCCTTTCGCTACCAGTTGCGGGTGCTCGACGCCGCAACCGGTACCCTTTTGCTCGACGCCAACCGCTTCCGGCTGCGCGGCGGCCCCTTTTTGTGCCGGGGACTTGACGATTTGAACGCCGACTTTCAAAACGACCTGATCGAACTCGTGCGCGGCGACGTCGCCGCCTCGTGACGCTGGGGGACAGCATGGACAACCTTGTTCGCATCCGCAGCGCAAGCCGGGCCTTCAACGCCCTGTGTCTGGCGCTCATGGGCCTTGTGCCCCTTTGCCTTGCGGCCTACTGGTTCTTTCTCAACGAGCTGCCCCACTCCACGTACGCCCCGTTGCCTGTGGCCCCGTCTACGGAACTCGGACACGGCCTGCGCCTGCTGGGCTTTTTCGTCACCATGATCCCCTGCGGCGTTTTGCTCTACGCCCTGTCGCGGCTGCGGCGGCTTTTCGCCCTGTACCGGAAGGGGATCATCTTCGACGCACAAAACGTGGCCTGCTACCGCGACCTGGGCAAGTCCCTCCTGTGGTGGGCCGGGGCGGCATTCGTCCAGACGCCCCTTCTGTCCATGATCATCACCCTGCCCAACCCGCCGGGCACGCGGCTGTTCATGCTCGGCATCGGCTCCGGGGAACTCGACTGCCTGTTTCTGGGCGGACTGGTTCTGCTCATCTCCTGGGTCATGGACGAAGGCCGCAGGCTCGACGAGGAACAGGCCCTCACCGTCTGAAGCGGCGCGCCCATCACCCGCAACGCATCCGCGTTCCCCGGCGCAAACCGACATCCCCGGGGAACGCGGCACGAGCCCACGCCATGTCCATCATCGTCAATCTGGATGTCATGCTGGCCCGCCGCAAAATCTCCTCCAAGGAGCTGGCCGAGGCCGTGGGCATCACCGCCCAGAACCTGTCCATCCTCAAAACGGGCAAGGCCAAGGCCATCCGCTTTTCCACGCTTTCGGCCATCTGCCGGACCCTCGACTGCACCCCGGGGGATATCCTGGAGTTCCAGAAAGACGACGCCGGGCCAGATTGACCGCAACCTGGGCTGTGCTTTCCTTTGTTCCGGGAAAGGCATATGAATCCACCTATGCCGGTCGTCTTGCCCCTCCGCGCGGCCCAGCTTGCAGGCCTTTTTCTCGCCCTTTTCGGGCTTTTGGCCGCCCCCTGTCCCCTGGTTGCGGCCCAGGAGCTCAAAAAGGCCGTGCTCATCCCCCAATGGGAGCCCCAGGCCCAGTTCGCGGGCTACTATGTCGCCCTGGCCAAGGGCTTCTACCGGCAACGCGGCGTGGACATGACCATCCTGCGCGGCGGCCCCAAAAGCCCGCCGTCCAGGCTCCTGGCCGACGGCCGGGCCACCTTCGGCACCTTTTTTCTGGCCACGGCCCTGAGGCTGCGCGCCGAGGGCCTGCCCCTGGTCAACATCTGCCAGATCGTGCGCCGCTCCTCGCTTCTGCTCATCGCCAAAAAAGACAGCGGCATCCGCGACCCCAAAGACCTGGACGGCCGCAAGGTCAGCATGTGGGGGCCGGAGTTTCGGCTCCAGCAGGAGACGTTTTTCCGGGACTGCGGGGTGCGCGTCATCCCCAAGCCCCAGGGATTCACCGTGGATCTGTTTTTGCGCGGCGGCGTGGAGGTGGTCTCGGGCATGCTGTACAACGAATACCACACCATCCTGAACACCGGCCTCGACCCGGACGAGCTCACGGTCTTCCCCATGGACGAGCACGGCCTGAATTTTCCCGAGGACGGCGTCTACTGCCTGGAAAAAACCTGGCATGAAGACCCGGCCCTGTGCCGGGCCGTGGCCGCAGCCTCCCTGGAAGGCTGGAAATGGGCCTTCGAAAACCCGGACAAGGCCCTGGACATCGTCATGAGCCACGTCAACGCCGCCAACCTGCCCACCAACCGCATGCACCAGAAATGGATGCTGGCCCGCATGCAGGACATCATCATGCCTCCGGGCGTGACCGCCGCGCCGGGCTCCCTGTCGCGGGTCGAATTCGACGCCGTGACCCAGGCCATGCACCGGGCCAGGCTCATCACCGACATCCCCTCCTACGAGGCGTTTTATGCCGACCCCGCACAGTAGCGCCAGACGCTTCGGACTCGGGTTCAAGCTGGCCCTTTTCATCCTCACCAGCACCACGCTTATCTTCGCGGCGGCCTTCACCTACAATTATTACAGTTCCCGCCAGCTCATCCTCAAAAACGTGGCCGAGAGCGCCAAGAACCTGGCCCACGACTCCGTGCAGCGCATGGAGACGGTCTTTGCCGGGGTGGCCCGCATCCCCACCTTCTTGGCCTTCAACCTGGACGAATCCTTTCCGCCCATCGGTGACCTCAGGGAATTTCTGCGCGATTTCCTGCACGCCATGCCCGAGGTCTATGGCGCCACCGTGGCCTTTGAGCCCTATGCCTTCGAACCCCGCACCCGGTACTTCGCCCCCTACGCTTTCAAGGACAAAAACGACCTGTCCTTCACCATGCTCGGCGGCGAGGGCTACGATTATTTTCTCCAAGACTGGTACCTGATCCCCAAGGAACTGGGAAAACCCATGTGGAGCGAGCCCTACTTCGACGAGGGCGGCGGCGACATCCTCATGACCACGCTGAGCGTCCCCTTCTTCCGCGACGGCGGCAAGACCTTCTCGGGCGTGGTCACGGCGGACATCTCCCTGGACTGGCTCAAATCCCTGGTGGCCAAAATCTCGGTCTACAATTCGGGCTATGCCTTCCTTTTGAGCAAAAACGGCGTGTTCGTGGCCCACCCGGAAAACCGCTATCTCATGCGCGAAAGCATCTTCAGCCTGGCCGAGGACATGGGCAGCGTGGAACTGCGCGACATCGGCAAGGCCATGGTCCGGGGCGCGGAGGGCTATGCCCGGCTGCCCGAGGCCTTTTTCGGCAAACCGGCCTGGGTCTATTACGCCCCGGCGCCCGCCACCGGCTGGTCCATGGGCATCATCGTGCCGGAAAACGAGCTTCTGGCCGACCTGCACACCTTAAGCCGGGAGATCCTGACCCTGGGGGCCGTCGGCTTCGCCCTGCTTTTCGCGGTCATCGCCGTCATCTCCATCCGCATCACCCGGCCCTTGCGCACCCTGGCCGAAAAAAGCTCCGAGATCGCCAAGGGCAACCTGGACGTGGACCTGCCCACGGTCAAAGGCAGCGACGAGGTCGGGGAGCTGTCGCGCTCCTTCCACAACATGCGCAACGCCCTCAAGGACTACATCGCCAACCTGACCGAGACCACCAAGGCCAAGGAGCGCATGGAGTCGGAATTAAAGATCGCCAAGAACATCCAGATGAGCTTTCTGCCCAAGCGCTTCCCGCCCTTCCCGGACATCAGCCGCTTCGACCTGCATGCGGCCCTGGAACCGGCCCGGGAGGTGGGCGGCGACCTCTACGACTTCTTTTTGCTCGACGAGACCCACCTCTTTTTCTCCGTGGGCGACGTGTCGGGCAAAGGCGTTCCGGCGGCGCTGTTCATGGCCGTGACCAAGACCCTCGTCAAGGGCAACGCCGAGCCGGACATGGACCCGGCGGCCATCCTGTCCAAGGTCAACACGGAACTGTGCGTGGACAACGAGCAATTGCTCTTCGTGACCATGTTCTGCGGCATCCTCGACTTCACCACCGGGGAGCTGGTCTTCTCCAACGCCGGGCACAACCCGCCGGTGCTCCTGCGCGCGGACGGGACCACGCAGTTCCTCGACGTGCCGCGCGGCCTGTTTCTGGGCATCATGGCCGATACGGCCTACCGCACCGGCCGCATCGTCCTGGGCCCGGGGGACGCCCTGGTGGTCTACACCGACGGCGTCACCGAGGCCATGAACGAGGCCGAGGAGCTGTATTCCAGCCCGCGGTTGCTTGAACTTTTGCGGGCGGCCACGGACAAAAGCGCCGTCGCCCTGACCGACACGGTCATGGAGTCGGTCATCACCTATGAAGGCGACGCGCCCCAGGCCGACGACATCACCGTCCTGGCCCTGACCTACACGGGATGACCACGGACGCCGCCCACCTGGCCACGGGCCGACGCGGCGAAGACCTGGCCGCCGACCATCTGGCCGCCGCCGGATATCGCATCCTGGCCCGCAACTGGCGCTGCCGGGCGGGCGAGGTGGATTTCATCTGCGCCTTTGGCGACACGCTGGTCTTCGTGGAGGTCAAGACCCGGGCCGTCTCCCCCCAGGCCGACCCGGCCGGGGCGGTCACCGCCTCCAAACGCTCCCGCATCATCAAGGCCGCCAGCGCCTACCTCACGGCCAAGGACCTGTGGGACACGCCCTGCCGCTTCGATGTGGTGGCCATCATCGAGTCCCCGCACGGGACGGACATCCGGCGCTTCGAAAACGCCTTCGACGCCTCCGAGGTCTCGGGGACGTCGGGGCGGCTCTATCAGCCGTTTTGATGCTGGAAATGGACGGCGACGCCTGTCCTGGCGGCGCAAAGCCCCGGTTTCGAAAAACCGGGGCCTCGTCATCGGTCCAAGGAACGTACCCGCGTATTTCGTCCCGCAAACAATGCGTTACGAGGGGAGAATATTTTCCCGGCGCAGGGTTGCGGCCAGGGTATTGAAGGAAACGGGTTTGGCGACGAAGCAGGTCGCCTGGGCCTGGAAAAACGAAGCGCTCACGTTTTTCACGTCGTCATGGCAGGTGACCATGACCGCCTTGGCCTCGCGGCCGGGAACAATCCCCGCCGTACGCTCCATGTCGCGCATCCGCGCCAAGGCGTCGATGCCGCACAGCCCCGGCATCTGAATATCCATACAGATCAGATCGAAGGGCTCTCCTCCCTCCAGAGCCCCCTTGAACAGATCCACCCCCTCAAAGCCGTCCGTCGCGACGGCGCAGTTTCCATGGTCTGAGAAAAAGCGGAGTAGCGTGATCCTGGACACGACATCATCGTCGACGATGAGGATTTTCATGGACGAAACCTCCCATGGCCGCTTTTCGAATGGCCACATGTCAAAATCTTCCCGATGCAGATTCCAGCCATGCTCTCTATGCAAATATTTTTCATTCCCTGCAACCGGGCAGACCCCTGGGGGGCGATCCTGACCGCGTCCGGAGAACCCTCACAAGGCAGATGACGCCGTCCGGGACTTGACCCTTGGCTTCGGCTCACATCACGAGCCCGCCCGGGACAACACCTTGTCCAGGCAGGCGGCCAGCCGCCGCATGCCGACGTCGATGCGCTCCTCGTCGGAATTGGAGAAATTGAGCCGCATGGTGTTGGCGCCCGTGCCGTCCACGAAAAACGGCCCGCCCGGCACAAAAGCCACCTTTTCCTTGATGGCCGCGTCAAAGACGTCGAAGGCCGAGACGCCCTCCGGCAGGGTGATCCACAAAAACATGCCGCCCTCGGGCCGGGTGCACCGCGCCTCGGGGGGAAACAGCTCCTCGATGCGGGCCACCATCAGGTCGCGCTGCCGCCGATAGGCGGCCTTGATGCGCTCCACATGGGCGCTCAGGTCGTTATCGGCCAGATAGCGCACGAGGATGCGCTGGGCCAGGGTGGAGGTGTGCAGATCCGAGGCCTGCTTGGCCGTGACCAGCTTGACGCGCGACTGGGGGTCGGCCACCAGCCAGCCCACGCGCAGCCCCGGGGAGACGACCTTGGAAAACGAGCCCAGAAGGAAGGTGCGATCCGGGCGCAGGGCGTACAGGGGGGTCTGGTGTTCGCCCAGAAACCGCAGTTCGCCATACGGGTCGTCCTCGATGAGGATGGTCGGGGAATCGGCCAGAAGCCCGGCGGCCAGTTCCCGACGTTCCCGCGACCAGGTGATGCCCGAGGGGTTCTGGAAATTGGGCACGCTGTAAAAGAGCTTCGGCGCACGCCCGGAAAGCGCCGCGCCAAGGGCCTCGGGGTCCGGGCCGTCGTCGTCCAGGGGAACGGAGGCGAATTCGGCCTGGAACAGGGAAAAAAGCTGGATGGCCCCGATATATCCCGGCCGCTCCACGAGCACCCCGTCGCCCGGATCGAGAAACGCCTTGGCCAGAAGATCCAAGGCCTGCTGGGAGCCCGTGGTGATGATGATCCAGTCGGGGTCCACGTCCATGCCGAAGCGCGATTGATAGCGCCCGGCAATGAATCGCCGCAGCTCGGGATCGCCTTCGGTGGTGGAATATTGCAGGCTTTCCGAACCCGACTCGGCGATGACCGCTTCGGCGGCCCGGGCCAGGGCGGGCGCCGGAAACAGGCCCGGCTGGGGCAGGCCGCCGGCGAAGGAGATGATGGAGGGGTCGGCGGTGACCTTGAGAATTTCCCGAATAAACGAACGGCGCACGTTGTCCATGCGCGAAGCGAAAACCCACGGCGTCTGCGGCATAGTCATGACCTTTTTTACGGCCCCGGCGAACGGCTGGATTTTTTCCGCCACCGGGTCTACAAGCACCAATGAAGGCGCGGGCGACGTATGGCCCACCACGCCCAAAATACACACCGACAAAGGGGCTTTTTAGTGGAAAACCTGTCCGATCCTCAAGAACTTTTACTGGACAACGCCTTCAAACTGGCGGCCCGAGCCAGCGAGCTGCTGGACAACCCCTCGCGATTGAGCGCTTCGGACTTAAATCATCTGTCCAGCGCCCTGCTCAATGTCATGGAACTTCTGGCCGCCCTGGAACCCCAGGAGGAGATGGGCGAGATGCAGGGCGATTACTATTGACCCTGCCGCAACGCCCCCTCCGTGGGCGCGGGACCGGTCCCGGCCTGCGCCCGCAGAAGGGAGCACGCCCCGATCAGCCGTTTTCCATGCCCCGACGCCGCCAGTGCGGCGCTCCCTGGAGCGGGGAGGCATAGAGACGTGATGCGAAATAGTCTTTTCAGGCTGTGCCTTTTCCCCCTGACCCTGTTTTTCAGCTCCCTGTGCTGGCTGGCCGTGGGGCTTGGGAAAAACAACAGCTTCTCCCACCGCATGGAATGTCTGTGGGGCAAGTCGCTGATGCGCTGCGGCGGCGTGCGTGTCGAGGCCGACCTGCGCGCCCTGACCCCGGGAAGCACCTATGTCTTTTTGGCCAACCACCAAAGCCATCTGGACATCCCGGCCCTTTTTTCGGTGTTGTCCGACTATAATTTCCGCTTTCTGGCCAAGGACAGCCTGTTTCGCATCCCGTTTTTCGGCCCGGCCATGGCCCGGATGGGACATGTGGCCATCGAGCGGGAGAACCGGCGCAAGGCCATGCAGAGCATCGAGCGCGCCGTGTCCCTGGTGGCCGGCGGCGTGGGGCTGCTCATTTTCCCCGAGGGCACCCGGAGCACGGACTACTCCACCCTCGGCGACTTCAAGACCGGCGGCATGATCGTGGCCCTCAAATGCCGCTGTCCCGTGGCCCCGCTGATCGTCACCGGCAGCGGATCGGTGCTGCCCAAGGGAACCACCCGCCTGCGCCCCGGGACCATCCGCATCACGGCCCTGCCCCCCGTGGACACCCAAGCCTATACCCTGAAGGACCGCGACGCCTTCAAGACCCATATGGAGAACCTTATGAAAAACGCCTACCTGGAGCATACCCAATGAGCCAGAGCCCCTCCGTCACCCTGTATCCCCTGGGCGGCCTGGGGGAGATCGGGCTCAACTGCATGGTCATGGTCAGCGGTGACGACATGGTCATCATCGACTGCGGCCTCATGTTCCCCGACGACTCCCTGTTCGGCATCGACGTGGTCATCCCCCGTTTCGACTTCATCCTGGCCAACAAACACAAACTCAAGGGCATCGTGGTCACCCACGGCCATGAGGACCACATCGGGGCCCTGCCCTGGCTTCTGCCCTATGTGGACGTCCCGGTCTTCGGCTCGCCCCTGACCCTGGCTCTGGTGGGCAAAAAGCTGGAGGAGCACAACCTCAAGGAGTTCGTGACGCTGACCCCGGTGGCGAAAAACCAGCGCATCGAGCTTGGGGTCTTCGCCTTCACCTTCATTGAGGTCTGCCACTCCATCATGCATGGCTACGGCCTGGGCATCGAAACCCCGGCTGGGAAAATCGTGCATTCCGGGGATTTCAAAATCGACCGCAACCCCATGGACGGCCATTTCACGGACCTGGACGCCTTCGCCCGGTTCAGCGCCAGCGGCGTCCGACTGCTTTTGTCCGATTCCACCAACGTGGAGCGCGACGGTTTCTCCCTCAACGAACGCGAGATCAAGGGCGCCCTGTCCGACCTCTTCCATAAGGCCACGGGCCGCATCCTGGTGACGCTTTTTTCCAGCCACATCCAGCGCATGCAGGAGGTCTTCGAGCTGGCCCACGACACCGGGCGCAAGGTGGCCATCAGCGGCAAGAGCCTTTTTTCCAATACCGAGATCGCCAAGGAGCTCGGCTATCTGCGCATTCCTCCGGACTCCGCCTGCACCCTCGACGACCTGCCCGGCATGCCCGACGACAAGGTGGTGCTCTTGGTCACCGGCTCCCAGGGCGAGCCCCTGTCGGCCCTAAGCCGCCTGTCCACGGGCGAGCATCGCCAGCTTCGGGTGCATCCAGGGGACACGGTGCTTTTGTCCTCGCGTTTTATTCCCGGCAACGTGCGGGCCATAACGAGGCTCATCAACCGCCTCTACAAGCTCGGGGCCGAGGTGCTCTACGACAACGTCCAGGCCATCCACGCCTCGGGCCACGCCTACCGCGAGGAACTGGGCATCATGCTGGACACGGTGAAGCCCAAATTCTTCATCCCGGTGCATGGCGAATACCGGCATCTGGTCAAGCACTGCCGCCTGGCCGTGTCGCGCGGGGTGGCCCCGGAGCGGGCCCTGGTGATCGAGGACGGCAACCCCGTGACCCTTTTCGCCGACGGCGGCATCCGCCTGGAAGACGCCATCTCCGTGGAGCACATCTACGTGGACGGCAAGGGCGTGGGCGACGTGGGCCAAAGCGTGCTCAAGGAGCGGGCGCTTCTGGCGGGCGAGGGGCTGGTCATCGTGGTCCTGGTGGTGGACGAAAAGACCGGCGAGGTCACGCTTGGGCCCAACATCATGTCCAAGGGCTTCGTCTTCGAGCAGCAGTACAGCCACGTCCTGGAAGACGCCAAGTGCATCGTCTGGGACATCTTCGAGAACATCCCGCCGGGCAATCCGGAACTGCTCAAGGAACGCATCCGGTCGTCGCTTAGGCGTTTTTTCCGCAAGATCCTGGAACGCGATCCAGTGGTCGTGCCCCTGGTCATCACCCTTTGATCAGGGCCGCGCGGCCCTGCCGGGAGACGCCATGAGAGTGCTTCGCGTGCGCCACCAGGACAAAAGCTTCTATGCCTCGCTTCTTGAGGACCATGTGGTCTGCCTGGATCGAAGCCTGTCCTACGACAAGCCCATCCCCTTAAGCGAAATCCAGCTTCTGCCGCCCGTGGCCCCCACCAAGGTGGTGTGCGCCGCGGTCAACTACCGCTCCCACGCCGCCGAGGTGGGGCGGGAGGTTCCGGACGAGCCGGTGCTCTTTCTCAAGCCGCCCTCGGCGGTGATCCCGGCCGGACAGCCCATTGTGCTGCCCCGGGCCTCGGCCCGGGTGGATTACGAGGCGGAGCTGGCCGTGGTCATGGGGCGGCCGTGCCGAAATGTGCCCCCGGAAAAGGTGGCGGCGCACATCTTCGGCTATACCTGCGCCAACGACGTGACCGCGCGCGACCTGCAAAATAAGGACGGCCTGTACGGCCGGGCCAAGGGGTTCGACACCTTCGCCCCCATCGGGCCGTGGATCGAGACCGAGGCGCCGGACCCGGGAAACCTGGCCATCCGGACCCTGGTCAACGGCGAGGTGCGCCAGGAGGGCGACACGTCGGATATGATCTTTCCGGTGGCGGAACTGGTGAGCTTTATCTCCCGGGTGATGACGCTGCAACCCGGCGACGTGATCCTGACCGGCACGCCGCCGGGCATCGGGCCGCTTGCCGCAGGCGACGAGGTGCGCATCGAGATCGCCGGGGTCGGGGTGTTGATCAATCCCGTTGTGGCCGAAGAAGAGACGGCGGCGGGTGGGTTGATTCAGTAGTGTTTTATTTGCAATCCGTCAGGAATTAAATATATTGATTGGTAAATTTCAATGAAAAAAACTGAGACATCGGCAAAGACACAACAGGCTGGCAGAATATGTCAAAAGAGTTGAAAAATAAACCACTGGTCGAAGCAATTTTCGAGATGAGATGGAAATTGCAAGGCGGTCCGACCGGGCCGCAAATCGATCCTCACTATAAGCTATTTCTAGGACGCTTATATGATAGGTTGCTTCCAGACTACCCAGAACATGAGCAACTTCCGACTGCAAATGTTCCAGATGAGATAGCTGGGCATATTGTACAACATCGTTTTCGTGTTGGAGCAGGAAGCTGGCCTTTAATTCAGATCGGTCCAGGTATTTTTACTGTTAATTCTGCAACGGATTATAGCTGGATGCCTTTTCGCAAGCGAGTTATTGCATCAATTGATAAATTTTACGAGGCGCATCCAAAAGTCTCAGACTTGACTGTCTCCCATATGATTCTTAGATATATCGACGCAGTTAGCTTTGATTTTACGAAAAATAATGTTTATGATTTCTTACGTGAATATCTTAAAATGGGCGTATCCTTTCCGGATAACTTATTTTCATCTACCGGTGTCGAGGCTAAGCCAGCCAACTTTACTTGGCAAACCTCTTTCAATTGCCAGAGTCCAAATGGGTTAATAAGTATCCGTTTTGCAACTGCCCATAAAGATAATACTCCTGTATTAGTTTGGGAAACTATAGTTGAAACAATTGGAAAAGACCTACCAGAATTGCCAGTTCATTTTTGCAAGTGGCTCGATGCTGCTCACAAGATAACGGATGATTGGTTTTTCAAGATGATAGAAGGGGAACTGGAAAGGAGATTCTCTGGTGCTTAACACGAGCCAAGTTGAGAACTCATATGCTTATACTGAATATCCCGGTTCTGTTACAGAGAACTGGGACCAAGGTTACTATAACAAAACACCAGCACTTGATGTTGGAGGATTGACCAAGGCATTTGGATTGGCCATCTCACTCATGGTCTCGCCGATTACAGTAATTGCTGATCCATGGCAGGCTGAACGGCGGAAACGTGATGCGACTGTCACGATGTCTATCTATAAAGAAATATTTGGAAAATCTGTGTCTCGAACTGAAGCGTTACAGATTTCCATGAGGATTCTTGAGCGAGCAGAGCTTGAGCGGCTTTATTTTGCAGATGAGGAAGCTGCTCGGGGTATTCAATGGGAGATTGATTCATGATTTATAAATTTCCATCAACATCTGCCAACATACGCCAGGGGGATATATTTATCGGACTGCCAAGGATTGATTTGTCACTTAAGGAAGTAGTCCTAGCAGATGAAGCAGGAGAACGCATTACACAATGGGCTGAAATAGCTGCGAATGGTGCCCCAGTTAATATTATCGTTCCCGTTCGTCCTGTTGCCGCAATTGTTATTACACAAGACTGTGATGCAGTGCGAGGTAGAGATATTTCGCTTTGCGAGATAAGAAGTTTTAAAGATGTAGAACGCAAAGGGAAAGATACATCTTCTGCAAAAAGCTGGAAAAATTTAATTACCCACCATGCACGCATCAACCAAAAATGGTTTTATCTTCCACCAGATACAACGCTTGGTTTTTCTGGAAAAATGGCTGCTGATTTTATGGTTACCTTACGAGTACCAAGAACTGACCTAGAAGAACTGAGATATCTGCGTAAAGGACGACTTAATGACGTCGCAGATGAACATTTTCGAGAACGACTTAGCGATTTTTATAGACGGTATCCCTATGATGAATGGTACCCGCTTGATAATGCGGAATTAAAGGCATACATGGCTGAATATCCAGAAGTCAGACCATTCCCGTGGCAAGAGGCTATGGCGTCAGAGTGCGAATACAAAGGGGATAGTTGACAACAAAGTAAACCGCCTTTACCTGACTGTATCGCTAAATATACAAAGATAGTATACACAGTGTGTGCAGTGATAGTATGTACAGTGTGTACAGAGATAGTATTCACCTCCCCCTGCCACTCCCCCCCGCCACGGCCCGCTCCAGTGCCGCCCGCAGTTCCTGCATAGCCACCGGCTTGGCCAGGTAGTCATCCATCCCGGCCCCGAGGAACTTCTCCCGGTCCCCGCTCATGGCGTAGGCGGTCAGGGCGATGATGGGCACGCCCGCCTTGTCCCGGCCCGCCTGGCCGTCGCGGATGCGTCTTGTGGCCTCGATGCCGTCCATGACGGGCATCTGCACATCCATGAGCACCACGTCGTAGTCGTTCGCCGACAGGGCGGCCAGGGCCTCCTGCCCGTTGACGGCGCTGTCCGGCCGCATGCCGAACTTCTCCAGCATGACGGTGAGGGTCAGCCGGTTCGAATACACGTCCTCCACGATCAGGATGTGGGGCGTCCCGGCGTCCCGGCGGATCGCCGCCGGGGGATCGGGCTGCGGTTTCGCGGCCTGGGCCGCGCTGTCCCCGGAGGGAAGCCGCAGGGGCAACGAGACGTAAAACGTCGAGCCCTGGCCGGGCGCGGTATCCACGCAGATGCTCCCGCCAAGCAGCCCCACCAGGTTCTTCACGATGGACAGCCCCAGCCCCGCCCCCTGAAAGCGCCGGGTATACGCCCCTTCGACCTGGGAGAACGGCTCAAATATCGACTTGAGCACCTCGTCGGGGATGCCGATGCCGGTATCCTGCACGGTAAAAAGAGCAAAAAACCGGGAGGCGCCGTCCGCCGCCGTCAGGGGCGACAGCTCGACCAGCACCCGGCCCGTCTCCGTGAATTTGATGGCGTTCCCGATGAGGTTGAAAAGAATCTGGCGCAGCCGGGCCTCGTCGCCGACGACCTCCGGCGGCATGTCGGCGGCGATGACAAAATCCATGTCCAGCCCCTTGTCCGCGATGGTCAGGGCGAACAGTTCCAGCGCCGCTTTCCTGAGGTTCGCCGTTTCGAACGTCTCCTCCCGGACGGCCAACTTGCCCGCCTCGATCCTGGACAGGTCCAGGATGTCGGAAAGCAGGTTCGCCAACCGCCTGCCCGACTGGATCGCCACCTCGACATAGCCGTCCTGCTCCTGGCTCAGGGCCGTGATCCGCAGCAGTTGGAGCATGCCCAGGATGCCGTTTAAGGGCGTCCGAATCTCGTGGCTCATGTTGGCCAGAAACTCGGACTTGGCGTGGTTGGCCGCTTCGGCCGCCTCCTTGGCCTTGATCAAGGCCCCAAGGGCCTGCTTGCGCTCGGTGATGTCCCAGTACACAGCCACGGCGCCCCGTATCCCGCCGTCCTCCTCGAAAAGCGGCGAGGCGCTTCCCGCCACATGCACCTGTCGGCCGTCGGGCAACAGATAGGACAGTTCCGCGCTGTCCACCTGCCGCCCCAGGGCGATGGCCCGCTGCATGGGGAGTTCGTCATCCCGGCAGGGAGTTCCGTCGGGCCTGAGGTGGACGATGCTTCGCATCGGGTTCTGTCCCAGGGCCGGGTCCGGGGCGCCGCCCGGGTGAAGGCCCAACCGTTCGTTCACGGCGCGGTTGGCCGTGGTGACCCGACATTGCGGGTCCAGGGCGATCCAGACCATGGCGGGCAGGGTGTCCAGCACGGCGGCGAGTTCCTCGCTGCGCTGACGCAGGGCCTTTTCGATCCCGGCCTGGGTGTCGAGCAGGGAATTGACGCTGTCGGCGATGTCCCGAAACTCCCGCAGGCTCATGCTGTCCGGGGAGATACGGGCCTTTTGCGTAGCGGCCATGGCCAGAAAATCCGTAAGCGAAACCAGTTGGCGGTTGATGCGGCGTGAAATGCCGCCGGTAAGAAGCAGGGTCGCCCCGATCAGGACCAGGCACAGCAGTGCGCCCCGGGCCAGCCCGGCGCGCAGTTCCGTGACCAGTTGGCCTCGCCTAAGGGCCACGGCCGTCTCCACCTCGTCCACATAAAACCCCGCCCCGATGATCCACCCCCAATCGGGAATGCCACGCACGTAGGCGATCTTGGGCGAAGGGGCGGTGCCCTTGAGCTTGCGCCAGGAATAGTCCAGGAAGCCGCCCGTGGACGTGGTTGCAAGGCGCTGTTGCTCCTGGATGATCTTGATCCCGTTCGGGTCGGTCAGTTCCCAGACGCTCGGCCCGCCCGTGGTGATCTCGCCGTTGGTGAAAAGCGGATCGCCGGAAAAGGTCGATCCGAACAGATAGCCGCTTTGGCCGAAACGGACCTGGACCAGCCAGATGAGGGCCTCCTGTTTGAGTTCGGCGGCCTGGTCCTCGACGTATTCCCCCGTGCCGATGAAACAGTCAAACGGCTCGAAATACTTGATATAGGCGATTTTGCGATGCCGGTCCCCCGCCTCTTTGGGCTTGGTCCAGTCGTAAGCGTAAAACCCCTCGCCCTCCCGCCGCACCAGGGCGATCATGTCCCGGATGACGAACGTGCCGTCCGGGGCCTGCATGTCCAGCAAATTGACGCCCTCAAGCTCCGGGCGGTCGGCGAAAAGCAGTTCGGTCCCATCCAGCCGGGTGGCGAAATAGTATCCCCGGCCCTTGTTGAAGCGGATCAGGCGCAACGTGTCCATGACCAGCCGTTCCAGTTCCGCCCGGCTCACGGCCCCGGCATGCTGCTCCACAAGTTTTTCAGCCAGGGCCACGGCGTCCAGCGCCCGCTCCCGGACCATGGCCCGACCCCGGCCTTCGGCTATGGATATCTGGTGATGCAGGTAGTTCGTCGCCGTATCCACCTGATACAGGATCTCCGCCTTGTTGCGCTCGACGAAGTCCCTGCGGATGGATTCGGCCTCATCCTGAAAATCCCGGTATTTCTCAAAACCCCAAAGCCCCATCCCGGCCAGGGTGACCAGAAGCGCCATGCCCGAAACCGCGATGAAGATGATGGTGGAAAAACTGTTTGTCTTTAGCACATGGGAGACCTTGGTTCCACCCGGTTTGCGCAGTTTTGGGCAAAGACATCCCGCCTGGGCCAAGACAATGCCTCACACGCCGCGCCGTCCGTCATCCTATTGAAAGTATTGGTGCATTGTTTCGTTGTATCCCCCTGCTGTTTGTTCATATTTGGCATACCATTCACGCACGGCGTGCCCTCACGATGGCAAATATCTCTTCGAAAAACCTTTCATATATTGGAAATAGACACTCTGCACAGAAGATACAGTTTCTCGATCTAAACCGCCGCGTTCTCTTTTACAACACAAATAGCGTGAAGCATATGGCCGCGCAAGAGGGTACACGCCATTCTTCGTACAAGACACGATCTGTCCGGCATTTTCAGAGGATAGGGCCGTTCTTCCCTGCCTCCCGTTCACCGGACGCAGGGAATGGTCGGTATCTTCCCGAGAAGTGAATTGGCTGGAATGTGGGGAGGATCGCCCGGAAAGGCGGATATCAGGGAGGCGGAATGCGGCGCGGCGGGCGGCGATCCCCCGGGCGGCGGCATGCCGGGGCCTCGCTACGACGGCTTCGTGGCCGCCACGAGGCCCGGCAGCCTCGGCGGCGCTGTCAGCGATAGACGATGGAGCCTAAAATCCCCGCCACCTGGGGGTGGTCGCCGGTCACCGTGACCATGACGAAGATGCCGTTCGCCACGGAAATCCTGGAGAAGCTGTCCACGCCCTGGTCGTTTTGAAAGGTGAAGACATAGCCGTCGTGCGTCGGCCTGGGCGTCGTCCCCTGCAACGGCCCGGACATGGCCTCGGCGATGCTCCGGGCCGTCATTCCATCGGCCGTATCCATGACGATGGAGATGGCCGCGACGTTGTGTGGGCCGAATATCGCGACCACGTTGCCGTCTTCATGGAAGGTCCATCCCTCGGGGATGTCCAGGGCGTATTTCGAAAAGGCCTGCGGTGCGGCATACGACACACCGGCGGCCAGGATCGCCATTGCCGCCAGAAACGCCATCAGCTGTTTCAACATGTCCCATTCCTCCGGGCGGCAGAGCGCCCACACGGCATGCGGTTCATCCGGTCGCCGCCGCTCCCCACGGCCCTGCCGCATCCCGACATCCCGCCAATAAGACGCCCTGGCGGGATGCGACATGCCCGACGTCCCCCCCCGAGAACAGCCTCCCAACGCACCAGCGGGGGCCAAGCGGGCGACCCGCCGTAAACGGGAAGCCCCCTGCCGCAGCGACGAAACGGCAGGGCGATCCGTGGCGGCCGAAGCGGACGACGTATTTGAGCCCCCGAAAACGCCGTCCGGGTCAGGCCACGGCCAACGAATAGGCGTTCTCGCCGTCAGACCCCTTTTTCACGAACCAATACAGCAAAAGGAGAAATCCGACACCGGTCAAGGCGATCAAATACCACCACCCGGAACGGTTCACATCATGAAGCCTCCTGACGGAGACGGACAACACGGGCAAAAACGTCACGACTTGAAAGACGGAGGTCAGGGCCATGGTCGGATTTTCTGAAGAACCGCCCCCGAACAGGGCCTGATCCAGCACCATGCACACCATGGACACCAGCCAGACCGCCAGGACGAAGTACCAGAACTCGGACCTTGAGGCCCTCCCAGAAAATGTCACATATTTTCGCAGGCAGGTTGAAAGCGAGGTCATAAAATCCATGGGCAGCCATCCTTCGTTTGAGGGTGAAAAGGAAGCACGCATCTTCACCGCCCAGGGACAAAACGCAATCGCCCGAAAGGAGGATTTTCAGGTGCGTTCACGCCCCCTCAAAAGGATGACCCCACAAAGCAACCTCATGAAATCCATGAATAAGGCCTCTCGCCGAGGCGACTCCACCCGAGAGAGGGAGATCCTGGGACATCGGTCTGGAAACGGCGGCGGCTCGGAAGGGGACAGCTGTCCGGAGGGCGGAACAACGGATGGCCGGGCGTCGGCCGGGTTTATTCCCAGGAGATGGTGATGGTGCGGTTTCCCCACAGGCGGGCGGCCCGGCGGTCGTCGCCGAAATAGATGTCGATGGTCTTGCGCCAGCGGCCGTGCATCAGGTCCAGCACCTCGTATTCGCCGGGCAGCCCCTCAATGGTCAGCCGGGTCTTGTACCCCAGCCCCGCGTCCACCAGATCCGGCGAAACGGCGATGGCCTTCACGTCCGGCTCCAGGGTGTCGCCCCAGGCCCCGCGCGGATAGCCCGTCTTTTTCTTGCGGCCGTGGGATACGTACGCCTTGGCCTTGACCTCAAGTGTCCGGCGTGGCGGGGAGGCGGCGCGGAAAAGCCGGTCGGGATCGTCCATGGCCCCCAGATCGAAGCAGTCGGACGGGCCTGGGGCGGCCCCGGCAGGGCGGGAGACGACATGGGCCGTCATCGATTGTGCGCCCTCCCCGCCCGTGTGTGCGCAGCCCGACACAAAACCTGCACAGACCAGCACAAACAGCAACAGCCGCGAGGCTGCAGAAAAAACGCTGCGCCACGGGCAAGCGGACGGCACTGCCCCGCCTGGGGCGGTGGGACGGAGGGTTATCGGCATGGGCATAGCGGGCCGGGAGCGCGCCGGACGCGTTCCCGTGACGTTCCTCCTGGCGACGCATAATGCAAGTCGAATGCCATGGGATGTATGAGCAACCCGTTTCGGGAAAAGCCATAAAGCAGAATCGGCGGGAAGATGTCAATGTCGTCCGGACATGTCCCGGGCGGGACGACGGCGGCCTCACCCCCTCCCTGTCCCGACAGGGCGGCGCGTGACGCCCCTGGGAAACCGCGCGCCAGCGGCGGCTCCGCCCTGTGGACGGAACCGCCCTGCGCCGGAACGCGCCCGCCTTGGGGCGTCACTCGTCTGTTTACCAACCCCGGCCGTACCTGGGGGGAGGAGGCGGGCCGCCATAGCCGCCGTAGCCGTGCCTGGGGGGAGGCGGCGGCGGACCGTAGTGTCCGCCGTAGCCGCCACGGGGACCGTAACCGCCACGGGGACCGTAGTATCCCGGAGGCGGGCCGCCGTACCCCCGGCCGCCCGGATATGGGCCGTAGCGATAGGAGCCCCAATATCCCGGAGGCGGCGGTGGCGGTGGCGGCGGCGGGCCATAATACCCGGGTCCGCGCACCGGAAGGTAGGAGGAGGGGCCATAGCAGCCCGGAGAGCCTCCGATCACGAGGGGGACATCCACCCACAGCCCCGGCGCGGCGATCTGGATGGCCTGGGCCTCGGACGCCGCGACGCACAGGGCCAGAAAACAGGCGGCGAAAATGGCGATGCGCTTCATAAAACGCTCCTTGCGGTTTGCACAATCGCGCGTCTACCGGACGCGCTTGCCGTAAGGATTGCCAGGAGCGTGCCACACCGCATCGCCTGTCGCAGGCCAGGAAAATCCGGCCTGCGGACATGCCCCCCCTCCCCGCCAGGTGGCGTCCCTGGCCGCCTTTTCGCAAGGATGACGATATGCCGTCGTTTCTATGCATGGCCGCGCCCGCCTTCAGGCATCCCCGAGATCACGAAATTTGCCGTCATGAGTACGAAAACGGCATCTTTGGCGGCGCCGACCGTCAGAACGTTCCATCCGGCCGTCCCCCTTGCCCGTCCGGGATGCCTGGCGTATGGAGGGATCGTGTGGGGCCATCGAAATCCGCACCCGGAGCACCCGGCATGCTCACCGAAGACACCAAGTGGAGCGTGGTGGAGCAAAACGCCCGTGGCGACGACTCCAGCCTCGCCGAGCTGCAAACCATCCTGGCGGAAAAGCATTTCGCCATGCAGCGGGCCATGGTCCGTATTCCTGATCCCGTGCCCGCCGATCCCGACGAGGCCGTGACCATCGCCACGTACCTGCACTCCGGCTGCGGCGCCCTGGCCGAGAACGTCGCCTGACGACTCCAGGCCGCAAAGCCAGGCCGTCTTCCCACCCGCACACATCCTTATCCGGCCGCTTCCCGGCCAACCTCCAATTGCCCGCCACCCGGCCATGATTGCTGGGTTTGGGCCTGACGCGCCCTTAACCTGGGCCGCTGGCGACACCATCCCCAAAAGGGCTGACAAACGAAAGCGGCGCCCCGCGCCCTGAGCCCAGGCCGCCGATGTTGGTGTCGGTTTCGTAGCCGACCCGCGAGGCCGCGCAGTGTCTGATCACGGCCTCCGCTGCGTCGCCCATGGTTCAAAACGAATGCCGCAGCCCGAGGCCGTAGCCCAGGCCGCCGATGCTGGTGTCGGTTTCATAGCCCACGCGCGAGGCCTCGTTTTCCTTCACCGAGACGTTCACGCCATAGCCCATGGTGGTCACCAACTGCGTGTCCTTCCCGGCGGGCAGGGTGGTGCGTACCCCCAGGGCGTGGCCCTGGAAATCCTCGTCTTTGTTCGCCGCGCCGGACATGATCACTGCCCCGGCGTCGCGATGTTCCGGGGACAGGGCGCCGCCGCCCTTTAAGGGAACCTCCAGGAGCGATCCGCTGCGCGGGGGATCGGGCTTGGGCGGCTCGCCCATGATGGCCGAGGTCTGGTCGTGGATGTTCCACTTGGCCGCCAAGATCTTCGGGGGGACGGCCTCTTTCGCCGGACCCCGCCCCGCTGCCCCGGCCACCGCACATCGGCCCTTTTCGGGGCTGGCCGCCGCCTCGGCGGGGAGGCGCAGGCGCGTTCCGGCCCGGAGTTGATCCGCAGCGGCGATGCCGTTTTCGGCCTGAAGCGCCGCCAGGGACACCCCATAACGTTTGGCCAGGGAAAAAAGGGTCTCGCCCGGTTGCACCACATGCCCCCGGGGCGTTCCCGTGGCCTCGGCCCGGGCCGCAGGCGCGAAAAAGGCGGCCAGAAAACAGACCAGACAGACGGCGGCAAAGGCCGGGGCCAAGTCGCCGGGAAAAGGTATGCGTGCCGTGCCGGTCATGCGGTGCGCCCGTGGTTGCAGTGGTTGTCGGGGCGGGCGAGACTGGTCCCGGCCAGACCTATTCACGATTCGTGCCGTCCCCCCCCTGGCGGTCCAGGCCTCGCCACCTGAGCCTGCATCCCCCCGGCGAAACAAGATTTTTCACGGCGCCACAGCCCGCCAGGAACACGGCCCGGGCCGCGCCGGGCCGGGGCGAAAATCCCGCACCGACCGCGATCCGCGATTTTTCGAATCACTGTGTAAGAAAATGAAAAAACCGCCCGGCAGGCAGGGCGCGCGCCAGACCCGGGCCCAAACGGCAAAATGCCCATCCAGGAGGCGCTCCCCCCCGGATGGACATTGTGCATGATCCCTGACGGGATGGCTGGACGCGTTAGGCGGCCGCGGCCTTGAGCTGGGCGATCTGCTGTTGCAGGCTGGAGATCTGGGCCTGCAGGGCGGCCACAATGGGCTTTTTGGCGCCATCGGGGATCTCCTGCTGCTCCACCTGGAGGATCTTGCCTTGCAGCTCCTCGACCTGGGCCTGGAGATCCTCGATGCTGCTGGACGAATCGCTGCTGCTGGAACCGCTGCTTCCGCTGGCGCCTTCAGCGGATTCGGACGATTCGCTGTCGCTGTCTTCGCTGTCGCTGTCGGTCTCGCTGCTGGTTTCGCTGCTGCTGTCGGACTGGCCCCGGGCGCTGGCCAGAATTTCCGCCAGCTTCCTGGCTGCGTCGGAGATGGTCACGGTGTCGGTCCCGGAGCTGACCGTCGTTCCCGAGGTGTCCTCATCATCCACGGTCTGCGTGGAAGTCACGGATTCGATGGCCGACGTGTAGCTGCTCCCGGACAAAATACTTGAAATATCCATGATGCGACTCCAATGTTATGTCGTGTCCCCCTCTCCTTGGGATGGAAAAAGTTACCGCCTGAAAGCGCATGGTCGTGTTCCCTGACGGCAGAGCATAATCCGGTCCATGGCGTTCGCCCGACCCCGTGACCACGGCGAACGCCGCAAAACATGTGCGAGGACAAGGGATTATCAGTCGCCAGGGGAAGAAAAACGGCTGCAGCCGCCGCCGCGAGAGGTGGGAAAAAACTGCCTGCCAAGGAATCCCGCGCAGGGCGTCCCGCAAACAGGCACACCGGCGTCTCTTCAAAACAACAGGACCATGCGCAAAGCGATCCTCGCGAAATCCTGATTCCCGGATTTCGAAGGACGAGGCGGGGAAGGGTCAGTTCCCGGGCGGTTCGGGAGGATTGTCGAGGCAAAAGGCGTATTGGTAGCGCTCCACCACCTCAAGGACCACGGCGTCGGGCCTTTCCGCAGCCACGATGTCCGGGGCGTAGGCGTGGCTCCACACAAAGACCGCGCTTTGGAAGCGTCCGGCCAGAAAGGGGATCATGGCCGACGAAAAGGAGTCGCGGAAAAAAAGGACCCGGGGCAGCCGCGTGTCCCCGGTCTCGGCCACCACCATGGCCCGATCCGGGTGGTTGGCCGGGTCGGCATAGGGACGGGGCGCGCCGAAGCTGGCCAGGACGCCGGGAGCCTGGGGATTTTTTGGCGTCAGGCGGATATCCGTTTCCCGCCAGATATCCGGCAAAAGGAGCATCCCGGCCAGATCGCCGCCCGGGACCACGGATTCGGTCACGGCGTAGTCGGCCTCATCCAGGGGGGCAATGGCCGGGAAACGCTGCCGCAGGGCGGCCACGATCCGTCTGGCCCCCATAAACGCCCCCCAGTCGTTCCAGTGGGTGTCGGTCTTCCAGTAGGCCCGGCGCACGACCTTGGCCCGGGCCATGTCCGGCCGCAGATCGATAAACGCCACGCCCGCCGCCGTCAGGCGCTCCCCCAGGATGTCCAGCCGGGAACGGGGACGCAGGGGATGGACGTATCCGGGAAGATATTCGGGATAGACCGTGTGCTTGTCCGGGCACACCACCACGTAGAAGGCGATGCCCCGGGCCGCCAGCCGGTCCCGGCGCTGCACCAGGATGCGCGTCATGTCCTCCTGCAGGGCTTCGGACATGTTCATGACGTTTATGTGGTCGTCCAGGGCATGCTCCAGGGAATAAAACAGCCAGCCGTCGCGTCCCAGCATCACCCCGGGCACGGGGGATTCCCCGAAAACGGCCAGCCGCAGCCGGTTCCCGGCCCGGATGAGTGTCTCGCGCAGGGGGAAATGGTCCGCGAAGGCCACCCGCAGGCCCTTGGCGTAGGCCGCCGGGTCGGAAAAAAGCCGGGAGAAGGCCGGAACCTCGGCCATGGGACGGTTTTCGTGGGCCAGCACCCCCACGGGCTCAAGTCCCAGGGCGGCCACGGCCAGGGGGGTGGCGAGCACGGCCAGAAAAATGAGGGTCCGCAGGAGGTCCATGGGGCGCGCGTTCATGGTCAAAACCTGGCGTAGATGAAGGGGGAATAGGTTCCGGCCGCAAGCTGCATGGCCGACAAAACCAGAAGCGCCGCCGGGGCCAGGATCGCCGCCGCTGCGGCCGCGCCCCGGCCGAGAGGGCCGCCGCGTCCGGCCAGGTCCGAGATGGTGCGGACCACCCCGCCCAGGGGCAGGGAAAAGACCACGGCCAGGGCCAGGGCGCACAAGGCCTGGCGGCTGGCCACGGTCATCCAGGTATAGGCGAAGCCCTCGAAGCGAAATGAGAAAAGCGCCCCGAGATAGTTCATGGCCTGGGGCAGGTCGGCGGCCCGGAAAAAGACCCAGCCCAGCATGACCGCCGTAAGGGCGTAGGCATGGCCCAGGGCGGCCGGGGCCCGGTCCAGGAGCCTTCCCGCCCGGGTGCGCTCGAAAACCAGAAAGAGGCCGTGGAAAAGCCCCCAGACCACGAAGGTCCAGTTCGCCCCGTGCCACAGCCCGCACAAAACGAAGACCGCCAGCAGGTTGCCCTGCACCCTGGCCGGGCTGACCCGGCCGCCGCCCAGGGGGATGTACAGGTAGTCGCGGAACCAGGTGGACAGGGAGATGTGCCAGCGCCGCCAGAATTCGCGCACGGAGCGGGAGATGTAAGGGTGGTCGAAGTTCTCCGGCAGGGCGATGCCGAACATGCGCCCAAGTCCCACGGCCATGTCCGTATAGCCCGAAAAATCGAAATAGATCTGGCCGGTGTAGGCCAAAAGTCCAAGCCAGGCCGTGGCCATGTCCAGGGCCCCGCCCAGGGGCCGGGCGGAGAAGGCGGCGTCGGCCACAGGCCCCAGCGTCCCGGCCAGAAGCGTCTTTTTGGCCAGCCCCAGGCAAAAACGCACGGACCCGGCGGCCACGTCCGAAAGGGCCGGGCGCGGCAGGCGCATCCCCGGGAGCATGGTGGCGTAGCGGGCGATGGGCCCGGCGATCAGCTTGGGGAAAAAGGACAGGTACAGGGCCGTGCGCAAAAGATTTTTCTCGGCGGCCACCTGCCCCCGGGAGACGTCGACCAGATAGGACACGGCCTGGAAGGTGAAAAAGGAGATGCCAAGCGGCGGCAGGCCGTAGAGGCCTGCGGGGTCGATGCCGCTCGATTCCAGAAACGGCAGGGAGGCCGCCAGAAAGCCCAGGTACTTGGCCTTGGCGAGATACAGGATGTTGGCCGCCACCCCCAGGGCCGCCAGCCTTTTCCGCCTGACCGTGCGTCCGGCGTCCCGGGCGTTGCCGATGGCCAGGGCCAGGGCGTGGTTGCCGAAGATGGAGGCGGCCAAAACCGGCAGGGCCGACACGTCGCCCATGGCCGTGAAGACCAGGCTGGCCAGGAGCAGGAGAAACGGCCGGAACCGGGTGGGCGCGGCGAAAAACCCGGCCAGCACGGCCGGGAGAAAGGCAAAGAGAAACAGCGGGGAATCGAGGCTCATGTCGTCTTCTTCCATTCGAATCGGCCGGATCGACCGGGGCCGGGCAGGCGACGGCGCTGGACAAGGGGCCGTACTATCCCCTCCCCGCCCTTGGGACAAGGGGAGAGCAAACGCCTTCCCCTGTCCGGGATTTCTCGTTGCAAAGAGCCGACGCGCCCGGCACGGAAACAGCCGGAGTGACAGCGGGCGCGGCCTTTGCTACCACCACTGCCGTCCGGCACGCGCCGGAGGCCCTGGAGGTTCTTTTTCGTGTCCAAGAAAAAACATCGCGACCGCCCGTCCCCCGAGACCCTGGGCCTTGCCCCCGTGGGCATCGACACCCACGCCCATCTGGACATGCGCGGCTTCGAACCCGCCGAAATACCGGATATCCTGGCCCGGGCCAGGGCCGCCGGGGTGGCCCGCATCGGCAACGTGTTCCTGGGACCGGACGCCTATACCCGAAACGCCGCGCTGTTCGCCGCCGCGCCCCAGGTCTTTTTCATCCTGGGCATGCATCCCACGGAATGCTCGGGCTACGCCGAGCCCCTGACTGCGGCCATGGAGGCGGCCTTCCGGGCCGACCCGAGGCTGCGGGCCGTGGGCGAGATCGGTTTGGACTTCTACTGGGACGACGCGCCCCCCGAGGACCAAAAACGGGCCTTGCGGGAACAGTTGGAGATGGCCCGGGGGCTGGACGCGCCGGTGGTCATCCATAGCCGCTCGGCCGAGGCGGAGACCCTGGCGATCCTTGCGGACATGGGGTTTTCCGGCCGCCCCCTGGCGTGGCACTGCTTCGGCGGCGATACGGAACTGGCCCGGCGCATCCTGAGCCTGGGCTTTTTCATCTCCGTGCCGGGCCCGGTGACCTATGCCAAAAATACGGCCCTGGCCGCCGCCGTGGCCGAAATCCCCCTGTCGCGGCTTTTGCTTGAGACCGACGCCCCGTTTCTGACCGCCGAGCCCTGGCGGGGCAAGCGCAACGAACCGGCCCTGCTCGGCTTTACCGCCGCCCGCGTGGCGGACATCAAGGGCCTTTCCCCGGACGAGGTGTGGCGGGCCACGGCGGACAACGCCGTCTCGTTTTTCGGGCTTCCCGATCTCCCCTCCCCGTCCTGATCCCGGCCCGCATCGCCCGACAACGGAAGACGCGAGGTCTGTTGACTTCCCCGGCGAACCTTGTACCACAAAGAACACGCTTTCTTTGTAGCGGATCGCCGTGCGGACATGTCCGCCCGCGTACTGAAATTGCACTCTTTTTGCGGACAAGAGAGGGAACAACGCATGAAACGCCAAACTCTTTTGTGGATGACCGTCCTTCTGTGTCTGTTCGCCGCCTCGGCCCTGGCCGCAGGGGCGGACAAACCCGTGGGCTACGTGCAGGAGGCCAAGGGGGAGGCCCTAGTGGCGCGGTCCGGAAAATCCCTGCCCCTTATGGCCAAGGATCCGGTGCTCGTCGGCGACACCGTGGCCACGGCGGCCGAATCCTCGCTGCAAATCATGTTTTCCGACGGAACCATCCTGGCCATGGGACCGGAGAGCCTTTTTACCGTGGACGCCCTCGTCAACGAATGGGGCCAGGAAAAAACCCTGACCAACACGATGAAGTTCTCCTATGGGCCGGGCGTGTTCCGGGCCGTGACCGGGATCATCTCGGAGCGCAATCCGCGCGCCTTTTCCGTGGACACGCCCCTTGGGGCCATCGGCATCCGCGGCACGGAGCTTGGTTCCCTGGTGCAGACCCCGGCGGCGGTGAACGGCAAGCCCTATTCCGCCGCACTGGCCGAGGTGTTTTCGGCCGGGGCGAATGCGGCGGGGCTTATGGCCTCCCTGCGCGAGGCCGCACAGTTCGGCGTGCCAAGCGAGGCCCACGGCCACATCAGCGGTTGGGACAAACGCCCCCTGGCCTTCACGGACAAACTGGGCAAGACCGTGGACATGGCTGTAGGCCAGGGCCTGACCGTCACCCGGGAACACG
Organism: Desulfolutivibrio sp.; assembly: GCF_036584575.1. Classification (NCBI taxonomy): domain Bacteria; kingdom Pseudomonadati; phylum Thermodesulfobacteriota; class Desulfovibrionia; order Desulfovibrionales; family Desulfovibrionaceae; genus Desulfolutivibrio; species Desulfolutivibrio sp. The sequence continues at coordinate 26,737 of NZ_JAZHDB010000115.1, read as the reverse complement.
GCGCCTCCGACGCCGGGCCCATGCCGGGCGCCCTGGACACGGCGGTCAAAGCCGCGCCGATCAGCCGCTCGGCCAAGGTTCCAGGGGCCTTCAAAAGCACCCTGGGCGACACCCCGGGATCAAGCAACAACGGGGGCAACAACAGCGGAGGCAGCAGCGGCGGCTGCAACTGACGCCTTCGTTTTCCTGAAATGGCGAACGGCCGTCCAGACGATGATTCCGGGCGGCCGTTTTTCTGGCGGCACGCGGTCCTTGCTCATAATCATCCGTCCCCGCCGCCCCCCACTGCGCTTGAACGGGCCTGCGGCCAGGGGTGGAGCGAAAAAGGCTTCCGCCCAGAGACATCACCGGAAAATTATTTATACACGTCCCCGCGAGGCCCAAGCCCCGCGACGACAACCACCTTGTTTTTCTGGTCCACCACGAAAAGAACGCGCCACCGGCCGACCCGAAGCCGCCATCCCTCAAAGCTTCCCTTGAGCCTGGCCACGTCCCCGGCAAACGGGTCGAACTGCATGGCCGACAGGGCATCCAGCAGCCGTTCCCGTTCCTTTCGCGGCAGCCTGGACAGGTAGCGCTTTTCCTTCTCCTGGATGATGACCGACCAGACGGCGGGGGTCTCAGTCATCGCGGTCTTCGAGGAGCTCCCGCCGCACGGCGTCCACGCACTCCCCCTGCCCGGCCCGGTACTCGGCCAGGGCCTCGGCCATCCGATTTTCCTCCTGGGGCGTCAGCGCGTCCTCGGGGTTGATCTTCGCCCACTCCCTATTCACGGCGTCCATGACGATTTCGCGGACCTTGCGCCGGGTTTCCAGCTTGAGCAGCACGACCCGCTTGTATTCTTCAGGCGTCACCCTGACGGTTATCGTCCTGGTCCGGGGTTCGACGGTTTCGCGCATAGGTTGCAACCTCCATCACGCGGCCTGCCGCGACGGCCAAATGTTCAAAAGCAGTCTTTTTATCTGCTCGATTTCACGCAAAGTCAATCGGCGCTAAATCCCCGCCCCGTATTCGAACACCCCCTCCCGGGCTCGGCCCTGGAGCACCCTGGCCCCTGGCGGCACGTCGCGGGTCAGCCACACGTTGCCGCCCACCACCGCGCCCCGGCCGATGGTCACCCGGCCAAGGATGGTGGCCCCGGAATAGATGGTCACCTCGTCCTCCACCACCGGATGGCGCGGGATGCCCTTTATGATGTTGCCCGAGGCGTCCTTGGGGAAGCTCTTGGCCCCCAGCGTCACGCCCTGGTACAGGCGCACGTTGTCGCCGATGACGCAGGTCTCGCCGATGACCGTGCCCGTGCCGTGGTCGATGAAAAACCGCCGACCGATCTCGGCCCCGGGATGGATGTCGATGCCCGTGGCCGAATGGGCCATCTCGGTGATGATGCGCGGGATAAGCTCCACCCCCAGGTGGTGCAGTTCGTGGGCCACCCGGTAGTGGGTCATGGCCGTGATGCTCGGATAGCAGAAAATCGTCTCGCCCGGGCTTCTGGCCGCCGGGTCGCCCTCGAAGGCGGCCTGCACGTCGTCGGCCAGGTACGACCGGATGCGCGGCAGGGCCGCCAGAAACCGCCCGGCCAGATTCTTGGCCCGGTCCTCGCAGGCCTGGCAGCCCTCCACCTGCTCCCGGTCGCAGAAAAAACAGTAGCCGCGCCGGATCTGGTCGGCCAGAAGCCGGGACACGGCGTCCAGGTTCGCGCCGACATGAAAGCGCATGGACTCGGGGGTGATGTCGGAGTTGCCGAAATAGCCCGGGAACAGCACGGCCCGAAGCCGCTCCATGACCTCGCGCAAGACCTTCACCGCAGGCATGGGCTGGTCATGCAGGGGCCGATGGTAGACGGTCGTGTACGAGGCCGGGTCGCACAGCCGTTCGGCCACCTCCTCCAGGCTCAGGGGCTCGGGCTCCCCGGCGTGATGGTCGGTCATCTCCACGGCCGCCGACGCATCCGGCCGCGCCAGCGGGGCGATCAGGTCCGGCATGGCCTAGTCCTCCCCCCGAAAAAGCGCCGTGCTCAGGTACCGCTCGCCCGTGTCGCAGACCACGAACACGACAAGCTTCCCGGCGTTCTCCGGACGCCGGGCCTCGGCCAGGGCCGCATGCGCGTTGGCCCCGGACGAGATGCCGCACAAAATGCCCTCGTCCCGGGCCAGGGCCCGGGCCATGGCCATGGCCTCCTCGTTTTCCACGGTGACCACGGCGTCCACCAGGTCGCGGCGGAAGTTCCCGGGCACGAATCCGGCCCCGATGCCCTGGATGGCGTGGGGACCGGGGCAGCCGCCGGACAAAACGGGCGAGGCCGCCGGTTCCACGGCCACCACCCGGATGCCCGGCTTTTTGGCGCGCAAGGCCCGGGCCACGCCGGTGACCGTGCCGCCCGTGCCCACCCCGGCCACGAAGACGCCGATGTCGCCCGCCGTATCCGCCCACAACTCCTCGGCCGTGGTCAGAAAATGGGCCTCGGGGTTGGCCGGGTTGTCGAACTGCCCCGGGGTAAACGCCCCGGGGGTGGCGGCCACGATTTCGTTCGCCTTGTCGATGGCCCCGCGCATGCCAAGCGCCGCCGGGGTGAGCACCACCCTGGCCCCGTAGGCGGCAAGCAGCATCCGCCGCTCCAGGCTCATGCTCTCGGGCATGGTCAAAACCAGGCGCAGGCCCTTCACGGCGCACACGAAGGCCAGCCCCACGCCGGTATTGCCGCTGGTGGGCTCCACGATGAGCGTATCCGGGCCGATGCGGCCATCGCGAAGGGCCGTCTCGATCATGTTCAGGGCGATGCGGTCCTTGATCGAGCCTGCGGGGTTGCGGGACTCGATCTTGGCCGCCACCGTGGCGCCCAGGCCCCTGGCCAGACGGTTCAGGCGCACCAATGGGGTGCGGCCGATCAAAGACAGCATGTCGTTATGGATGTGCATGGTCTCGTGTCCGCGTTAACAGGTACAGGACGGCTTTTCGTCGGTTGCGGCCGAAAACGGGGACATCTTCCTGAGCCGCTCGATGACCCCGGGCATCTCCCGCAGCACCGTATCGATTTCGGCATCGGTCGTATAGCGCGACAGGCTGAACCGGATGGAGCCGTGGGCGAAGGTGAACGGCACGCCCATAGCCCGCAGCACATGCGACGGCTCCAGGCTCCCCGAGGTGCAGGCCGAACCGGAACTGGCGCAGATGCCGAAGGTGTCCAAAAGGAGCAGGATGGCCTCGCCCTCCACGTACTTGAAGGCGATGCTGGTGGTGTTGGGCAGGCGGCTTGCCGGGTCGCCGTTGACGATGCTGTCCGGGATGGCGGCCACAAGGCCCGCCTCCAGGCGGTCGCGCAGGGCTTTGACGCGGGTGTTCTCGTCCTCGATCCCGGCCACGGCCAGCTCCATGGCCCGGCCCAGGGCCACGATGCCCGGGGTGTTCTCGGTGCCCGCCCGGCGGCCGCGCTCCTGGTGCCCGCCGATGAGAAACGGCCGAAACGGCGTGCCCCGGCGCACGTAGAGCGCGCCTACGCCCTTGGGCGCGTGCAGCTTGTGGCCCGAGAGCGTCAGATAGTCCACGGGCATGTCCGTGAGCGATAGGGGAATTTTGCCCACGGCCTGCACCGCGTCGGTATGGATGGCGATGCCGCGCTCCCGGACCATGGCCGCGATTTCCGGAATGGGGAAGACCACCCCGGTCTCGTTGTTGGCGTACATGATCGACACCAGGGCCGTGTCCTTGCGAAGCGACGCCCGCAGTTCGTCCAGGTCCAGGCGGCCCGCGGCGTCCACGCCCAGGTAGGTGACGGCGACGCCCTGGGTTTCCAGATGCTTGGCCAGGCTTAGGACCGCCGGATGCTCCACCCTGGTGGTGACCATGTGCCGCTTTTCGGGGTTGGCCCGCAGGGCCGAGAGGATGGCCGTGTTGTCGCCCTCGCTGCCGCAGGAGGTGAAGATGATCTCCTCCGGACGACAGGACAGGGCCTCGGCCGTGCGCGCCCTGGCCTTTTTCACCAGGGCGCCCACGGAGCCGCCGAAGGAGTGCATGCTGGAGGGGTTGCCGTAGTGGTCGCGAAGCACGGGAAGCATCTCCTCCAGCACCTCGGGGGCGACCATCGTGGTGGCGTTGTTATCCAGGTAGATGGGCTGCATCAGCGGGCCTCCTTGACGGTGATCTCCGGGTCCACGGTTTCCCGCAGCCTGCGTTCCACGAAATCGGCCAGGGTCAGCTTGCTCGACGGACAGCCCACGCAGGCCCCGCGCAGCGACACGAGCACCACGCGGCCCTCGATGTCCACAAGCTCCAGGTCGCCGCCGTCGTTTTTGAGCGCCGGACGGATCTCCTCGTCGATAACCTTGGTGACCAGGCGCATGCGCTCCAGGTTGGTCAGGGGCTTTTTCCCCTCGCCCCCGGCCTTGGCGGGCGCGGCCCCGGGCGCGACCCCCGAAAGCTCCTCGGCTAGAATCTGGCCGATGCGTTCATGACAGTCGCCGCAGCCGCCCCCGGCCTTGGTGAAGTCCGTGACCTCCTCAAGCGTGGTCAGGCCGTTTTCCCGGATGGCCCGGCGGATCTGCACGTCGGTGACGCCGAAACACTTGCAGACCAGCTCCCCTTCGGGTTCGTGGGCCACAGCGGCCTCGCCCGCGTAACTTTTCAGCGCCGCGTCCAGGGCCTCCTGGCCCATGACCGAACAGTGCATCTTTTCCTTGGGCAGCCCGCCCAGGGCGTTGGCGATGTCCTTGTTGGAGATCTTTTTGGCTTCCTCGAGCGTCTTCCCCTTGAGCATCTCGGTCAACACCGAGCTTGAGGCGATGGCGCTGGCGCAGCCGAAGGTCTGAAACGTGGCGTCGGTGATGACGCCCGCGTCACTTATCTTGAGAAAAAGCTTCAGGGCGTCGCCGCAGGCCAGACTGCCCACCTCGCCCACGGCGTCAGCGTCGTCCATGGTCCCGGCGTTTCGGGGGTTTAAAAAATGGTCCCGGACCTTGTCGGTGTATTCCCACATAGGGCGCTCCTTGTTCGCTTTACCCGGCCCCGGGCGCGCCCCTTTTCGGACACCTCGGCGCGGGTGCGGTTTTCTCCATTCGATGCAGATAATACAGCCTGCCGCGAAGGGGAATGCCCGGAGTCAAAAATATTCCATACTTTTTTACAATGAAAATACTCCACAGCGCCGCCGCCAAGCGCGACCCTGCCACAGTCCGGGCAGGATCGCGCCGGGCGCGGCAGGGCGTCAGGCCAGACCGTTGGCCTGCAACGCCTTACGGATGTACGCCGCCAGATCCCTGGCCATTCCAGGCGCCTTCCAGTTCACCACCCGCCTGATCAGCCATCTGGCGAACCCCTGGTCCATCCCGGCCGCGTACGTCGCGGCCAGGGCCTTGATCCGCCTTTGGATGGGGGCTTCCAGGGAGGCGATGTCCGCCGCCTCCATCAGAATGTCCTGCCTGGGAATCATCTGTTCTTCCGTTGTCTTGAGCCCCCCGCACAGGGGGATGATGGGCAACACGGGCAGGCCCTTGCTGTCCGTGTACGGGGATTTGTTCAAATACTTGTAGTTCCCGAAGACGGGATTTTTTTGCACCGCCTGTATGTTGTGCTGCGTACCCAGGGGCAGCACAAAATGGTCCTGCAGGAATCTCTGGCAGTTGCGGCGGCCGAGTTGGAAGTCGTAATTCCGGAACTTCCGGGACAAAAAGCCGCCGAACCCGCCCAGGCTGGCGGCGGCCATGGCCGGCCAGTTCCCCCCGGCATCCCCTGCGCTCGGGGTCAGGAGAAAACGGCTGTAGGTGTTCTCGTTCAAGGCCAGGGCGATCTCCTCCGGCTTGAACCGGGCCTGGGCCTTGAGGGCGGAGAACATCCACTTGGCCGCCTGCACGATGTCGGCCTCCAGATAGGTCTGCCGCGTGGCCTTCCAGTCCCACTCCGCCTCCGGGAAGGGGTCCACCATGAGCACGGCCCGGCGCACCTCGTCCAGGGTGCGAGGATTGGAGCAGTCGCCCCCGGCCAGGGCCTTGCGGGCCAGTTCGAAAGGCTCGTTGTTCATGAGCCCGCCGTCAACAGCCATGAAGTCCCACTCGGGTTCGGGCGCCACGCCGAGGCCCTCCCAGTCGGGGGTGATGGGGACGACATCGAACTTCACCTTTTTCTTGCCCGGTTCCGGACATTCCACCTCGCGGGGGATGTCCCAGGTGCGCTTGCCGTAGGGGGCCATGGGCAGGGTCATGACCTGGGGGGCCAATCCCACGGGGAAGGCCCCGGTGGCCAGGGCCGCCTTCCGGAAAATGTCCCAATGGGGCCCACGCCGCGCGGCGGCGTTGAGGAAGAGAGCCTCCCCAAGCGGCTCGGCGGGAGGCGTGGTCCCCAGGACGAAGCGGACAGAGTCCTGGTGTTGCACCTGCTCGTGGCCCGACGTGGACCCGCCCTTAAAACCCACCGTGTAGGGTACGCCGCGCAGGTTGGCGATGGTCAGAAAGATATCAAGGTGCTCGTCCACATAGGGGCGGTTGATGCCGGTTGTCTGCCTGCGGGCTGGCCCGAAGGCATAGTCGGCGATGCCGTCAAGGACCGTGGAATCCAGAAGTGACACGACCTTCTTCCCCGGCCCAAGATCCAGGACGCCCAAAAAATGACTGATGTCGATGCGATTCACCCAGCAGTCGTAGAGCTTGTTGTTGGGCGGCGCGGGCTGGCCGGTCGCCAGTCCGGTCACCGGCAAAAACCCTTCGTGCAGCGACGCGGCCAGGACGGCGGCGGTCATGCCCCCGGCAGAAGCCCCGGATAACACCCGAAGCCGGGTCGTGTGCTTCGGGATCGTGTCGTCCCCGGGGTTTGTCGTCTTGGCCTTCTCCCATTCGTCGAGGGCCTGAATCAAAAAATCGACGACCCCGGCCGTATATGCGCCTCCAGATATTGCCCCGGCCATGGCCAGTCCGATCTCGAAAACTCCGGATGCTTCTGCTTCGCTCATGGCGTTTCCCCCGTGTTTGCCGTTTCCCTGCGCCGCATCACCGACGTCGGCCGCGTTGCCCGAAATGGCGACATCATATCCTTTATCTTCTTTTTACCAGATAAAGGATATCACGCAAGAGCGACAATGACCCACCCCTTGCTGTCCATGCCTTTTCTTCACTCACGAGGGGGGCGCCCCGGGGGGATGGTCTGTCCGGCCAGGCCTGCGCCGAAGCCGGAGGCACGCAGCGCAATCCCTCGCCACGCGCCCTTGCCGATTCCCGCGATTCGCGGTAAGGCCGCTGCCTGCGCCGGGAGAAAAACCCTGCCCGGCCTGTGTGGAAAACACCCCGACATGACCTACTATGCCTTCATTGGAGCCGTGGAGCAGGGATTCGTCTATGGGCTGATGGTCCTTGGCGTGTACCTGACCTTTCGGGTGCTCGACTTTCCCGACCTGACCGTGGACGGCAGCCTGCCGCTCGGCGCGGCCGTCTCCTCGGTGGCCGTCACCGCCGGGGTCAACCCCTACCTGTCCCTGGCGTTCGCCTTTATGGCCGGGTTTGCGGCCGGGGCCGTGACCGGCCTGCTCAACGCCAAATGCAAGATCCTGCACCTTTTGGCCAGCATTCTGACCATGATCGCCCTGTATTCCATCAATATCCGGATCATGGGCCGCCCCAACCTGACGCTTCTGGGCAAGCCCACGGTCCTTTCCGCCCTCACGGGACTGGGCGTTCCGGCCCACGCCGCCGGTCCCCTGCTCTACGGCGGCCTGTCCGTCCTGGCCGCCGTCGCCCTGGTGTGGTACCTGTCCACGGAATTCGGCCAGGCCACCCTGGCCACGGGCGACAATCCGCGCATGATCACGGCCCTTGGGGTCAACACCCAGGTGACCGTCATCCTGGGAGTTGGGCTCTCCAACGCCCTGACCGCCGTGTCCGGGGCGCTCGTCGCCCAGAACCAGGGCGCGGCGGACGTGAACATGGGGGTGGGAACCATCGTGGCCGGGCTGGCCTCGGTGATCATCGGCGAGACGCTTTTGGGCAGGGGCGGGCTGGCCCGGACCATCGCCGCCGCCCTGGCCGGGTCCGTGGCCTACCGGCTGGCCATCGCCCTGGCCCTGGACCTGCGCATCGGCAGCCTGGCCGTGACCCCGAGCGACTTAAACCTGATCACCGCCCTGGTGGTGGTCGCGGCCCTGACGCTGCCCACCCTGCGCGCCAGGCTGGCGGGACGGCGATGCTGACGCTCACCGGCATCTCCAAGACCTTTTTCCGGGGCGGCGCCAACGAAGTCGCAGCCCTCGACGGCATTTCCCTGGACATCGAAGAGGGGGACTTCCTCACGGTCATCGGGTCCAACGGCGCGGGCAAGTCAAGCCTGCTCAACTGCCTGGCCGGATGCTTTTTCCCCGACGCCGGACGCATCGTCCTGGACGGCAGGGACATCACCACCCTGCCCGAATACGCCCGGGCCGCGTTTCTGGGCCGGGTGTTCCAAGACCCCCTTTTGGGCACCAGCGCCTCGCTTTCCATCGAGCAGAACCTGGCCCTGGCGAGTCTTCGCGGCCAGCGCCGGGGGCTTGCCCCCGGGGTCAAGGCCCGGGACCGGGAGAGGTTCCGGCGGGCCCTGGCCCGCCTGTCGCTGGGCCTGGAGAACCGTATGCAGGCCGGGGTGCGGCTTCTGTCCGGCGGCCAGCGCCAGGCCCTGACCATGCTCATGGCCACCCTGGCCGAACCCCGGGTGCTGCTTCTCGACGAGCACACGGCCGCGCTCGACCCCAAGACCGCAGCCCACATCCTGGATCTGACCGAGCGCATCGTGGCTGAAAAGCGGCTGACCACGCTGATGGTCACCCACAACATGCACCAGGCCATCCGCCTGGGCAACCGGCTGGTCATGATGCACCGGGGCAGGGTCATTTTGGATGTGCGAGGCGAGGAAAAACAGAGTCTTACCGTCGAGGATCTGCTGCGCCGCTTCCATTCCCTGCGCGACGGGGACGGCGAGGCGGCGGACGACGCCATGTCCGACAAGATGCTTCTGGCCTGACGCGCCGTTTCCGGCGTCCGGCCATCGCCAACGAACCATATAAGCCCAAGGAGTCATGCCGCATGGAACGCACCCTCTCGATCATCAAACCCGACGCCGTGTCCCGCAACCTGGCCGGGGCCATCCTGAACATGATCCAGGACAGCGGCCTCACGGTCGTGGCCATGAAGATGATCCACATGTCCAAGGCCCAGGCCGAGGGATTCTACCACGTTCACAAGGCCCGGCCCTTTTTCGCGGACCTGACGGCGTTTATGTGCTCCGGGCCGGTCGTGGTCTCCATCCTGGAAGGCGACGACGCCATCGCCCGCTACCGCACGCTGATGGGCGCCACCAACCCGGCCAACGCCGAGGAAGGCACCATCCGCAAGCGCTACGCCCTGGATATCGAGAAAAATTCCGTGCACGGCTCCGACGCGCCGGAGACCGCCGCCTTCGAGACCGCCTATTTCTTCTCCAACCTGGAGATCGTGGGCTGATGGCCCCCGTCGTCGGCTTCATCGGCACGGGCAACATGGGCGCGGCCATCATCCGGGGGCTTTCCCCCCTGGGGAAGGCGGATCTGCTCGGCTTCGACCTCAACGCCGCAAAGCTGGCCGAACTGGCGGCGGAAACAGGCATGGCCGTGGCCAAAAGCCCTCTGGACGTGGCCACGGGCGCGGACTACGTGGTTCTGTGCGTCAAGCCCCAGCACATGCGCGAGGTGCTGGAAGCCCTGCGCCCGGCCCTGGCCAAGGGAAAGTGCCTGGTGTCCATCGCCGCAGGCATCACCCAGGAAAAGCTGGCCGCCTGGTCCGGCGGACGCTGCCCGGTGGTGCGCATCATGCCCAACACCCCGGCCCTGGTCGGGGCCGGCTCCTATGCCGTGTGCCTGGACGATGCGAAGCTTGCCGAGGCGCAAAAAAGCCTGGTGCTCGAACTCTTTTCGGCCATCGGCAAGACCTTCCCCCTGCCCGAAAAGGACTTCGACGCCTTCACCGCCCTGTCGGGAAGCGGCCCGGCCTACGTGATGTACTTCATGGAGGCGCTGATCGAGTCCGGGGTGTACGTGGGCCTGTCCCGGGCCCTGTCCACGGACATCGTCATGGAGCTTCTGCGCGGCTCGGTGAAGATGGGCATCGAGAGCGGGCAGCATGCGAGCCTGCTTCGGGAAATGGTCACCTCCCCGGCCGGAACCACCATCGAGGCCCTGTTGCACCTGGACCGCTCCGCCGTGCGCGCGGCCATCATCGAGGCCGTGGCCATGGCCCGGGACCGCAGCATTGAGCTTGGGCGGTAGCCGCCGCCTCCCCCCTTTGCGTCCAAAAAAAGAAAAATCCCCCGCCGGCCCTCACCAGCGGGGGATTTCCCTTAGCAAATACCTGGCTCGGGACTAGTTGCCCCGGACCACGTTGGAGGCTTTGGGTCCGCGTTCGCCCTCAACGATCTCGAACGCGACGACTTCGCCCTCTCGCAGCGTCCGGAACCCCTCGCCCTGGATCGCCGAGTAGTGGACGAACACGTCATCTTCACCCTCGCGCATGATGAAACCGTAGCCCTTCTTGTCGCTGAACCATTTCACATTGCCCTCGAAACTCATGAGTAAGGCCCTCCTTAAGAAATAGACATGATTTCCCCATATCCCTTCCACGCGGATATGGTCAACGATTTTCTCTTTTGCTGAGTGAATTCTGATTTCCAAACAATACGAGCGGGATACGCGAAGACTTCAGCCTGCATGGGGACGGCCGCACGGCCAAAAATCGTTATATCAAAAAAAACATAAGCATCCCGGCCACGGCAAGTCCCGTCCCGGCCCGGGACACCACACGCACCAAAAGCCGCAGATGCGGCCCGTCCCACTGGCCGTCCGGACCAAGGCGCGGCTTGTCCACGGCCTGGCCGAAATAGACCGCCGCCCCTCCCATGCCCGCGCCGCACACCCAGGCTGCGGCGGCCATGGGCCAACCGGCGTTGGGGCTGGCCATGGTCCCGGCGTCGCGGCGAATACGGGACCAGACGCCGACCGGCCGACGACGCATCGCCCACCCGCCGCCCACCAGGGCCAGGGCCGACAACCGGGCCGGGACAAAGGCCAGGGCATCGTCGGCCCGGGCGCAAAACCATCCCAGCTCCCGATAGTGCGGCGTGCGGTAGCCCCACATGGAGTCCATGGTGCTGACGGCCTTGTAGGCCCACAGAAGGGCCGGGCCGCCCAGAACCAAATAAAACAGGGGGGCCACGAATCCGTCGTTGAAGTTTTCGCTGACAGTCTCGGCCAGGGCCCGGCGCACGGCCAAGGCGTCCATGCGGGCCGTGTCCCGGCTGACCAGCCCGGCCAGGGCCCGCCGCGCCCCGGGCAGATCGCCCGCCTCAAGCAGGTGCAAAACGGCCCGGGCCTCGCGCAAAAGGCTGCCCAGGGCCAGCCCGGCAAAGGCGAAATACACGGCGAAAAGCCCGCCCGCCCCGGGCAGGGAGACGCACAGATCCACCACCAGGGCGCAGGCCAAGGCCAGGGCCAGGGTCACGGCCACGCCGTATAGACGGCGTGGGAAGGGCGAGACCGGGGCGGCGCGCTCCAGTCGCCTCAGCCCGGCCCCGATCAGCCGCACGGGATGCGGCCAGCCGGGCGGATCGCCGAGAATGCGGTCCAGTATCGCGGCGACGACGAAAAGCGCCGGGTTCATATCCGCTCCCTCATGGCTTGGACAGGATCGAGACGGCAGGCAGGGCGACGGCAAGCTTGCAGGGGCGGTCCCGGCGCAGCCCCCAGGCCCCCAGCCTCACAGGCTTACAGACTCCCGGTCTTCCAGTCCCATGGTTCAGGCCGGACGACCGCCGCACCATCACCGGGCACGGGCCGAACAAATGGCCCCATCCATGAAAGGGCAGGGCTTCGGGGCCTATTCGCCTTCGGTCGGCAGCCCGTAGACGTATTCCCGCAAGGCCTGGACCCAGGGCCGGGGGGAATATCCGACAACCTGGGCGAACTTCCCGGTGTCCAGCACGGAATAGGCCGGGCGTTTGGCCTTTTGGGGATAGTCGGCCGAGGTGATGGGCAGCACCTCACAGTTGATTCCGGCCGTGGATACCGCCTCGGAGGCCAGTTCGCACCAACTGGCCCGGCCGGAGTTGACCAGGTGGAAAAGGCCCGTCCCCCCGGCGTCGAGCAGGGCTGTGGTGTTGGCCGCCAGATCCAGCGTAAAGGTGGGGGAGCCGACCTGGTCATGGACCACCTTGAGCACGTCGCGGGTCTTGGCAAGTCCCAGGATTTTCTCCACGAAGTTGGTCTTGCCGGGGCCAAAAAGCCAGGCCGTGCGCAGGATGAGATATCGTTCCAGGCCCGTTTCCAAAATGGCCCGTTCCCCGGCCAGCTTGGTCTTGCCGTAAACGCTTTGGGGGGACACGGGATCGGTCTCCAGATAGGGCGAGGTCTTTTTGCCGTCAAAGACGAAATCCGTGGAATACTGCACAAGCCCGGCGCCCGTCTCCAGACAGATGCGGGCCAGATTTCCGGGCAGGACGCGGTTGAGACGCGCCGCCTCGTCGGGTTCGTCCTCGGCCTTGTCCACGGCGGTATAGGCCACGGTGTTGACGATCCAGTCGGCCGCAAACTCGGCCACGGCGGCGCGCACGGCGGCGCGGTCGAAAGGATCGAGGGTGGCCCGGGTGGTGGGCAGCACCGCATGGCCGACATGGCGCAGGGCCTGGGTCAGGGGAACCCCCAAAAGGCCGGTGACGCCGCCGAGCACGATGATTTTTTTGTGTCCGCTCATATGCGCTCCCCGTACCAGGCGGTCATGAACCGGGTGTAGGCGCCGCTTTTGACGTCCTCCATCCAGGCCGCGTGGCCTTCGTACCAGGCCAGGGTTTCGGCCATGCCGCGCATGAAATCATAGGCCGGGGCAAAGCCGAGTTCGCTGTGGGCCAGGCTGAAGTCCATGGCGTAGCGACGGTCGTGGCCGGGGCGGTCGGTGACGTACCTGATGAGGCTGTCGGGCTTGCCCAGGGCGGACAGGATGGTCTTCACCACCTCGAGGTTGGGCTTTTCCGCGTTTCCGCCGAAGTTGTAGACCCCGCCGGGACGGCCCTTGAGCAGGGCCAGCTCCACCCCCCGGCAGTGGTCCAGGACGTAGATCCAGTCCCGCACGTTTAGGCCGTCGCCGTAGACCGGAAGCGGCTCGTCGTTTTTGGCCCGGGAGATCATCAGCGGAATGAGTTTTTCCGGGAACTGGTAGGGACCGTAGTTGTTGGAGCAGCGGGTGATGACCGTGTCGTAGCCGTAGGTTTCGTGGCAGGCCCGGACCAGCATGTCCGCTGCGGCTTTGGAGGCGGAATAGGGGCTGTTGGGGGCCAGGGGCGTTTGCTCGCTGAATTTTCCGTCGGGCCCGAGCGTGCCGTAAACCTCGTCGGTGGAGACATGCACGAAGCGCGGCACGCCCACGGCCCGGGCCGTCTCCAAAAGGATCTGGGTTCCCACGATGTTGGTCTGGATAAACGGCGAGGCGTCGTGGATGGAGCGGTCCACATGGGTCTCGGCCGCGAAGTTGACCACGGCGTCGATCTTGTGGGTGGTCAACAGATGGGCGGCCAGTTCGGCGTTGCCGATGTCCCCCCGGACGAAGAAATAGCGCGTACCGCCATAGGCCTTTTCCACCCCGGCCATGTTGGCCGGGTTCCCGGCGTAGGTCAGCTTGTCCAGGTTGACGATGACCATGTCCGGGTGGGCGCCCAACATGTGGATGATGAAATTGGAGCCGATAAAGCCGCATCCGCCGGTGACCAATATGCGCATATCTCCGCCTTTTTTCTACGTTTTCTTGTCGATTGGGTGGCCTTTGCGCCACGCTCGCTTACGGGGCGTCACAAAATCCTTGCCTCGGCCGGAATTTTCTTCTATCTTTCCAAGTGGGCGGTTAACTCAGCGGTTAGAGTGCCATCTTCACACGGTGGAAGTCCGGGGTTCAAATCCCCGACCGCCCACCACCGAATGCAACACAAAGCCTCGCATCTGCGGGGCTTTCGTTTTTGTGGCGGCCGCATCCTCTCCAGAAGCATTATTGGCCTTCCTTTCCATGCGCCTTAAGCTCCTGAATCTTTCTGTAATAGTCCACGATCTTGGCCTTGTTGGCTTCGATCTCGTCGTTATAGTGCTTTTTTATGATGCGCAACTCGGTACGCCGACGCACCGAAACCGGGTCGTTTTCCACTGTGCGACGCATCTCGACCTCGTATTCCCGAAGCGTCTTTTCGTCCTCGGCAATCCGTTCCTTGCACGTTTCGATGAACTGGTGGTAGCGGATAATGCTCTCCTGCGCCGTGTAACAACGGGCCGTGGAGGGCGCCACCAGGAAGAGAACCGCCAGCGCGGCGGGGATAAAAAGGATTATGCGCATTTTTCCGTCAGAAAAAGCCCGGTTCTCCGGACGCACGGAGCGCCGCGTCCGTGATTGTTTTTTCGCCTGCGGCCATGCCCGGGACGGCCCGCCGAGGGCGATTGACGCCCTCCCCTGCCCCGTCGGGTTCCGCATCGCGCTATAGCGCACAACGCCAGCCTTGACAAATCGGGCCTCACGGGCTTTTTTGCCATCTTTGCCAAACATTTTCCGCTCTGGAGGCGCCTGGTATGAAAGCATTCATGGATCGCGACGCCTTTGGCCGTTTCGTGGGCGTCGAGGCGATTTTCATCGAACCCGGCCGGGCCCGCATGCGCCTTGATCCGGACGACCGGCACAGAAACGGCCTGGGCATGGTCCATGGCGGGGCGCTTTTCACCCTGGCCGACATGGCCCTGGCCGCTGCGGCCAATTCCGGAGACCACTCGGCCGTGGCCATCAACGCGAACATGACCTTTGTCAAACCCGGGAAGAAGGGACCGCTTTTCGCCGAGGCCCGGGAGCTGTCGGCGGGCCGGACCATCGCCGCCTACGCCGTGGACGTGACCGACGAGGATGGCGTGCTTTTGGCCACGTTTACGGCCACGGTCTATCGCAAGGGAAAAGAGGCGTGATCGAGATTGTCCTTTTCAATCCGGAGATTCCCCAGAACACGGGCAATGTGGCCCGGCTGTGCGCGGGCACGGACACCCGGCTGCACCTCATCGAGCCTCTGGGATTCTCCCTGGCCGACCGCTACCTCAAACGGGCGGGCCTGGACTACTGGCCCCACGTCAGGCTTTCGGTCTGGCCGGATTTCCAGGCGTTTCTGGACGCCAGAGACGGCCCCTGCCGCCTGGTTCTGACCACCTCGGGCAACCGGGGGCATGCGGGAACCCCCTACCACCGCTTTGCATTCCACCCGGACGACCTGCTGGTCTTCGGGCCGGAGAGCACGGGCCTGCCGGAGGAGCTTTTGACGGCGGGGCACGCCGCCGTGCGCATCCCGGTCAGCAAAAACGTGCGCAGCCACAACCTGGCCAACGCCGCCTCCATCCTGCTCTACGAGGCCCTGCGCCAGCTTTGCGCCCTGCCGGAATAGCCCCGCCGACGGCCCAGGATGACCTGGCGCGCCCTGTCGCGTTTCCCTGGAAAAACACCCGCGTTTTTTCGAAATCAGAACCGTCCGGCAGGCCGGACTCGGATTGAGGACAAAGCCCCGGAAGGGGCTTTGCGCCGTCAACGGCGGCACTGCTCCGGGCGGAAGGCAACGAAAATCTATCGCTTACGGCGCGGCTGCGCGGCAACCTGCGCGTGATTTTCGAGGCTGTCGCCTTTGTCGGCAGCCTCCGTCCGGCCTGCCGGGACGTTCCCAGCCCCCCTTTCGGGGCGACACGCCGCCGGACACGCCCGGGAAAGGGTTCCTGGAGGCGATGCGTCGCGACGGTCTGGGATTACGGGAGAAGTAACGGAGAAAGAGGGGGGTGGGGTTCGCTTCCGTGCCAACCCCCGTGAAGGCGTCACCGGCCTGGCCGGCATGGAAGCTTACACGTAGGACGAGGTCGAGGACGACGACGAGTCGGACGAGGTTGACGCCGTCACGCTGGCCAGGTTCGACTCGAAAAGCGATTCGAGTTCGCCTAAAAGCCCGCCCGAGTCGTCGCCCGGAGGCGGCCCGTACATGGCGTTTCCGGCGGAATCGGGCGGCCGCAGATCCGGCATCTCGCCCGAGGCGGCGGCCTCGGAGAACTTGGCGGCCAGTTCGGTCAACATCTGCTGCCGTTGCGGATCGGTCTCCGCCTCGGCCTCGGCGGTCAGATCGTCGGCGATGTTCTGGGCCACGGTTTTAAAGGTGTCGTTGTCGCTTTGCTGCAGGCTCGCGAGCTGCTGCAAAAACGACCCGCTCTTTGAAATCGCCGCGGTGTCGCTCGATTCCGTGCCGGTCTCGGTCGTTGACGTGACGGATGAGGTCGATGTCTTGTCAATCCCCAAGATTTCATAGAGATACGATAAAGACGAGGATGAACTGACGCTCTCCGTGGACATGCCCATGGCCTCCTTCGGGTTGCAGGGTTTCGCCGGGGCGGGCAAAAATTTCCCCCGTCGGTTCAAAAGCAAAAAAAGGGCCGCAGGCAATTGCGGGAATTGTCTTGAGCATGTGCCCAGGATTCTTTAGAAGATACAGCATGCACGACGCGCCGTGGTTCGTTCCGTCCGCCCTCTTCGACCCAGGCTGGGTGGATCGCATGCGCAATTCCATCGCAGTCAGCGATTTCTCCCCTGAGGCGGCCATCATCACCGCTGTCTTTTTCGGCGGCTTTGCGGTGTTTGTGGCCTTCGCCTTTCTGGTCAAATCCCGGTCCACCGGCGAGGTCCGCCTGACCCCGCTGACCTGGATCACCCAGCCCGACACCATCCGGGACATCTTCCAAAGCGCCCTGCGCCGTCGCAGCAAGATCCGGCTGACCTTCTCCCGCGATGAGTCCATGGGCGCCTTCACCGATGCGGCCTTAAGCGAGGTGTATTCCGACAGCCTGATCCTTGAACTGTCGGCCGGGGTGCAGGCCAACCGGGGCTGGATCGGCAAGCGCGTGGAATGCGACTTCCGCCTGCGCCAGGATCCGACCACGGAACAGTGGAATTTCTACACCTTCGTGGCCGAGATCACGGACGTCAGGGTGGTTCCCGGACAGTTCGCCCAGATCACGGTATCCCTGCCCAGGTGCCTGGAAATGGAGCAGAAGCGGGCCTTTTTGCGCGTGGAACCCGGCCGGGCCGATGTCCGGGAACTGGACATCTGGCCCGAAACCCACGTGCGAGGCGACCCGCACCGCCCAGACGACCCCGAGACCTGGGGACACCCGGACCTGACCCTGACCGAAACCACGGCCCCGGACATCAACCTGGACAATGTCTCCGGCGGCGGCATGCGCCTGTCCCTGCGCGGCGACGCGTTACGCACCGGGCTGACCCTTTTGGTCCCCGGGCGACGGGTCTACCTGTTTTTGCGTCTGACCGACCGCCAGGCTGCGGACGAAAGCATCCTGTTCCGGCTGGCGTGCCAGGTGATGAACGTCTACGCCGCCGACGCCCCCGACGGGAGCCGGGCCTTCGGCCTGCGCTTCGTGGGGTTCGGCGAACCCGCCGCAGACAACGCCGCCCGCCTGGGTTGGAAGGCGCCCCAGGGTGGCGGCGTGCCCGCCGTGGACGACTGGGCCTACGCCAAACACCTGGACATGTACCGGGCACGCGGAAAATAGCCCCCGGGACCGGATTTTTCCGGTTTGCCCCCCATGGACGCCCCGGAAGGTTCATGCTAATCGCCACAAAACGATGACGAAACGCGCGTCATTCCGGCACATGCGTCCCCTATGCCGGACAGGACGGCAACGCGTCATGGTCGAAAACGTCTACGGGAGGAACCCGTTTTGGAAGACGATTCGGAAAGTACCTTCTGGAACTCCATCACCAAATTTTTCCGCCAGCGTGACGACGCATCCCTTGAGGCCCTGATCCAGGAGGCGCGCACGGAAGGGCGCATCCTGCCTGAAGACGCCTCCATGCTCCTAAACGTGCTGCGCCTTGAAAAAAAGCAGGTGGCCGACATCATGATCCCCCGGCCGGACATCATCTGCGCCGACCTCACGGACGGATTCGACGAGGTCTGCCGCCTGATCGTCACGCACGGGCACTCGCGCATCCCCATTTACAAGGAAAACCGGGATCACATGGTTGGCGTGGTCTATGCCAAGGATCTGCTGAAGGCCATGCTCGCCCCCGAGGGGGCCGACGCCTGCCCGCCCCATCCGAATCTGGAATCCATCCTGCGCGACCCCCTTTTCATCTCCGAGACCCTGAACCTCCGGCGCATGCTGCTCGAATTTCGCGGCCGCAAAAAACACATCGCCATCGCCCTGGACGAATACGGCGGCACCTCGGGGCTATTGACCCTGGAAGACGTTTTGGAGGAGATCGTAGGCGAAATCGAGGACGAGCACGAGCCGAACAAGCCGGAGGAATTGCAGATCATCGATGAGCACACCCTGCTGGTCTCCGGCCGCGCGCCCCTTGAAGATCTCAACGAGCGGCTGGGCATCCGCATCGAATCCGAACAGGTGGAGACCATCGGCGGCTACTTGAGCGAACTGGCCGGCCGGGTGCCGCGCAAGGGCGACACCTTCACCCTGGAGGGATGGCGGTTTACGGTCAGGGAAAGCGACAAACGCCAGGTCCGCTGGATTTTGGTGGAGGAATTATCCCTCTAAGCACCACGCAACACCGACCGGAGATACAGTCGCCTGCCATGTTTTTTCCCATTACGCTCGCCATCGTCGGAACCTGGATAGGTTTCGCCAATCCGGTCTACCGGTTTCCGGGGCTCATCCTCCTTTTCCCCCTGGCCATGGCCCAGGCGGCCTTTGCCGCAAAAACCCCGGGCCAGGCCGCCAAGGCCGGGCTGGCCGCCGGAACCATCGGCGCCCTGGGCGTGCTCTACTGGACGGCCATCCCCATCCGCTTCTACGGGCATCTGCCCTGGATCCTGGCCCTGCCCATGCCCGTGCTCCTGGCCCTGGCCATGGGGGCCTATGTGGCCCTTTTCGCGGCCCTTCTGCAACCGGCGGCCCACCGGCTGGCCCCTCTGCCCTTCGGTCTCTTTGCCGGGGCCCTGTGGACCCTGGTGGAGATCGGCCGGGGCACGCTTTTTTCGGGTTTTCCCTGGCTCAACCTGACCGCCGCCCTGAGCCCCTGGCCCTTCGCCGTGCAGGGCGCGTCCATCCTGGGCGCTTACGCCCTGGCGGGCCTTTTGACCGCCTGTATGGCCTGGGTCGCGGCCGGACGCTATTTCTCGCTGACCTCCCTTCTGGGGGTGGTCGTCCTGGTCGGCGTCGGGGTCTTCGGCAACCTCGAACTCAAGCGGCCCCTGCCCGAGGCCCCGGCCATCCGGGTCGGCATCGTCCAGGGCAACGTGGACCAAAGCCTCAAATGGGATCCCGACTACCAAAAGGCCACGGTGGACACCTACCTCGACCTTTCCGCCAAGCAGGTCGGCGAGGCCGCCACGGATCTTCTGGTCTGGCCCGAGACCGCCATGCCCTTCTATTTTCAGGACGGCGACGTCCTGGCCGCCTCGGTGGCCCGTTTCGTCCGGGAGCGCGGCGTGCCGCTGGTCACCGGCTCCCCGGCCTATGCCCGGGGCGACGACGGCTATTCCCTCTACAACCGGGTCTATCTGGTCACCCCGGACGGCGAGACCCCGGCCCATTACGACAAGGCCCACCTGGTGCCCTTCGGGGAATACATCCCCTTTGGCGAATACCTGCCGTTTTTGTCCAAGCTGGCCCACGGCGTGGGCGATTTCGTAGCGGGCCAGAACGCCGCCCCCCTGCGCCACGGCAATCTTGCCCTGGGGCTTTTAATCTGCTATGAAGCAATATTCCCGGAATTGGCCCAGGCGAGCGTGGAGGCCGGGGCCAACATCCTGATCAACGTCAGCAACGACGCCTGGTTCGGCCGTTCTTCAGCCCCCCTGCAACACCTCGATCTGGCCGCGCTTCGGGCCGTGGAACAGGGGCGATTCCTCATCCGGGCCACCAACACGGGCATTTCCGCCGTGATCGACCCCCGGGGCCGGGTGCTGGCCCAAAGCGGCCTGTTCGCCGCCGAAACCCTGGCCTACAGCGGGGCGGCCCTGTTGACGGAACAGACCCCCTTCCATTCGTATCGCGGCCTGATCCATTGGACCTGCGCCGGGATCGCGGCGGTTTTGGGGACGTTGACCCTTTTGTCCGTGCCGCGCAGGCGTTCGAACAAAATCCGCTGAACCGGCAAAAAACCCCTCCACACGGAAAAATATGCTCCAATATCCGGAATTGCGCACCCAAGCCAAGGAACTGACCGATAAATTCCAAGACCTGTGGAGGCGTCTTTGACATCGATGCCGACCAGAGACGCCTTGAGGAAATCGAACGCGAACTGGTTCGCCCCGACGCCTGGGACAATCCCGAACGCCTGACCCCTGTTTTGCGGGAAAAAAGCCTGATCGTCGCCAGGGTGGACCGTCTGGCGGAATTGCGCCGGGTGCGCGACGACCTGGAGGAATGGCTGGAATTGGCCAAAGACGAGGGCGGCCAGGAGGTGCTTGAGACCCTGTCGGACCAGATCGTCCTTTTGGGCGAGAAGCTGAAAAAAGCCGAGATGGCCGCCTTCTTCACCGGACCCGAGGACACTGCGGACGCCATCTTTGAGATTCATCCCGGTGCGGGCGGCACCGAGGCCCAGGACTGGGCCGAGATGCTCCTGCGCATGTACCGGCGCTGGTGCGAACGGGAGAATTTCGAGGTCAAGTTCCTGGACTTTTTGCCGGGCGACGAGGCCGGGGTCAAAAGCGTCACCCTCCAGATCTGCGGCCCCTATGCCTACGGGCTGTTGCGCAGCGAAAAGGGCATCCACCGCCTGATCCGCATTTCGCCCTTCGACGCCTCGGGCCGCCGCCATACCTCGTTCGCCTCGGTGGACGTCTATCCCGACGTGGGGGTCGACATCGACATCGAGATCAAGGATGAGGATCTGCGCGTGGACGTGTTCCGGGCCAGCGGCCCGGGCGGCCAGCACGTCAACAAGACCAGTTCGGCCATCCGCATCACCCACCTGCCCTCGGGCATCGTGGTCCAATGCCAGAACGAGAAATCCCAGCACCGCAACCGGGAATCGGCCCTCAAGGTTTTACGGGCCAGACTCTACGAATTGGAGCTGCAAAAGATCGAGGCCGAAAAGAAGGTGGACTACGAGGCCAAAAACGCCATCGGATTCGGCAGCCAGATCCGGACCTACACCATGCAGCCCTATCGGCTGGTCAAGGACCACCGCACAGGGGTGGACATGGGCGATGTGGACGCGGTTTTGGACGGGGATCTGGACAAGTTCATCCGTGGCTTCCTGTTGCGGCAAAGCGATGCCAGACAACACTGATCCCGCCACGGCCGAAAACCGTGAGGCCATCCTGGCCGAAATATTAGCCTTGCGTCGACTGTTGGCCGAACGGGCGGTCTCCTGCCCGGGCGGCGCCCCGGGCAAGGAGGATGACGTCGTGCTCTTGCGCCTGTGCAGCGGCCTGCCGCTTGCCGAATGGGACGCCCTGGCCAAGAACTACGACCTGCACGAATGGCTGGTCATGCCCCTTAGGGGACACCCACTGCCGCATCTCAAGCGCATCCAGAAGACGATCCAGGAGCTGGCCCATCTCTCGGACCACGACCATCTGACCGGGCTCGCCAACCGCTCCGCCTTCGAGCGCACCCTGGCGGCGGAGCTTGAGCGCAGCACGCGAAACGGCACGTCCCTGTCCCTGGCCATCCTGGACCTGGACGACTTCAAGGCCGTCAACGACACCTATGGGCACCTGTGCGGCGACGAGGTGCTGCGCCGGGTGGCGACGGTCATCGCCGAGGCCAAACGCACCTATGATTTCGCCGCGCGCATCGGCGGCGAGGAATTCGCCCTGGTCTTGCCGGGGCTCGGCCTTTCCCGGGCCGAAGGGGCGGTGCGCCGCATCATCGCCGCCGTGGCCGGGCTTCGTGTGGACTGTGGCCACTTCGCCTCGGATTTGCGGGTGACGGTGTCGGCCGGACTGGCCTGCACCAAGGGCAAGGTGGCGCTCACCCGCGACGGGCTGTTCGGCCCCGCCGATCAGGCCTTGTACGAGGCCAAGTCCCAGGGCAAAAACCGGGTGGTCAAGGCCCCCCTGGTGGATCTCGCCCTGCCTCCGGAGGATACCCTGGTCGGGGCCGACGAGAAAAAATTCCTGTTTACCGGCTCGTGAAGGATGTGACCTGCCATGGACATCACGGAAAAAAATCCCAACGCCACCCTGAGCGTTTCCATTTTAAGCGGCAAGGGCGGCGTGGGCAAAACCAACATGGCCCTGAACCTGGGCTTTGCCCTGTTCAAGGCCGGACACCGGCTCCTGCTCATGGACTTCGACGTGGGCCTGGCCAACATCGACGTGCTCCTGGGACTGTCCCCGGAAAAAAATCTCCAGGATCTCTTCCGGCCCGGGGCCACGGCCGAGGACGTGGTCTACCCCATCGAGAGCGGCGGGTTCGATTTCCTGCCCTCGGCCAGCGGCGTGCCCGAGCTTTTGGAGATGGACGAGGACATGCGCGAGGCCCTGTTCTCCAAGCTCAACAGCGTTTTTACCCGCTATGACTACCTTTTTCTGGACCATGGCGCGGGGATAAGCTCCAACGTGCTGTCGGCGGCCTCCATGAGCCGCATGCCCATTTTGGTGGTCA
Source organism: Desulfolutivibrio sp. (assembly GCF_036584575.1). Taxonomy (NCBI): domain Bacteria; kingdom Pseudomonadati; phylum Thermodesulfobacteriota; class Desulfovibrionia; order Desulfovibrionales; family Desulfovibrionaceae; genus Desulfolutivibrio; species Desulfolutivibrio sp. Next base: position 4,119 of record NZ_JAZHDB010000115.1, on the reverse strand, counting down.
CCCCGGAGCCGACCTCCCTGACCGACGGCTATGCCGTGATCAAGGTGCTTGCGGCCAAGCACCGGGTGCGGAACTTCCATGTCCTGGTCAACCAGGTCGCCAGCGCCAAGGAGGGCCAGCGGACCTTCGACCGGCTGGCCGCGGCCTGTGAGCGTTTCCTGGGGCTGTCCCTGTCCTTTCTGGGCAGCGTGCGCCTGGACGCCGCCGTGCCCGACGCCGTGCGCCGCCAGGTGCCGCTGATGAAGCACGCCCCCACCTGCCCGGCGGCCCAGGACATCATTGCGGTGGCCGTGAAAATCCATCGCCACCGGCAAAAACTCGGCGCGAAGCTCAAAGAGGGCACTATTCTCAAGAATATTTTGGAACGGGCCTCCTAGCCCTTGACGACCCGCCCCCTTTTTCGGCAAGATTTTAAAATGGATGCATGAATTCGAGGGGTCGATCAGGGGTCGCATGTCAAGGTCACCGGGGCCGAGGGCCGCACGGGACAAAACCGCAAGGGAACGCACAATGAACAAGAGCGAACTCATCAAAAACCTGGCCGAGGCCAGGGAGCTGCATGTGGACGAAGCCTCCGACATCGTCAACGCCTTCATCGAATCCATCAAGCAGGCCCTGGTCAACGACGACCGGGTGGAGATTCGGGGTTTCGGCAGCTTCAAGATCAAAAGCTACAAGGGCTATACCGGGCGCAACCCCAAGTCCGGGGACGTGGTCACCGTGGCCCCCAAAAAGCTTCCGTTTTTCCGTCCCGGCAAGGAACTCAAGGAATTCATCAACCAATAGCCCGGGACTCCCAGTGAAACGCCTCGCGATCCTCTTTCTTCTCGCCGTAGTCTGGTCGATGTGCGGGGTCGGCCATGTTGTTGCGGCCGACTCCCTGGCGGTGATTTTCACGGCCAACACCTTCGGGGCCTTTTCGCCCTGTCCCACCTGAGGCGGCAAGACCGTCGGCGGCATGGCCCGGCGGGCCACGCTTGTGCATCGGGTTCGGGACGGCCTGCCGTCCGACGCCGCCCTCGTCCAGGTGGTCGGCCCCTACGAATTCCTGGAACCGGGTGACGTCCAGGCCCCGGCGGGAACGGCCGGTCCCATGGCTGCGGCCCTGGCCCGGCTGGCCCCGGATGTCCTGTGCCTGGCCCCGGAAGAGGCCGCCATGTTGTCCCGGTCGGGCCTCGCCCTGCCCCAGGGGGCCGTGGTGCTGTCCGGCGCGCCCCAGACCAGGGTGGTTCCCCGGGGCGGGGTGCGCCTGGGTTTCGTGTTTTTTCCCGTGACCGCCAAACCCGGGGCCGACCCCGAGGCCAAGGCCCGGGCCGCCGTCGTCGCCGCCGCCCGGGAGATGCGCGGCAAGGCCGATCTGGTCATCGGGATAAGCCCCTGGGGCAGCATGCCCGAAGAGGCGTTTCTCACCGCCAACCCCGACGTGTTCGACGTGCTTTTGGGCGCCGGCCATGGCTTCGGCACCCCGGCCATGCCCCAGCCCGTGCCCCGGACCCTGTGGGCCCGGTCTCACACCAAGGGCAAGACCATAAGCCGCCTGGACATCTCCCTGCCCGTGAAAAAAACCGACGCCCCCTGGCTTGTTGGGGAAAACCACCGCGCCGAACTGCTCAATCCGGATTATACGGTGCCCGGCGACCCGGACATCGCGATCCTGGGGGATGCGCCCACGGTGGCGGCCACGACGCCCCCGGCGGGAACAGGCACGCCATAAAAGCGTCCCTCCCCTGTCCCTCCTCGCGCTCGTCTTGTCTCATGATTCGGTTCTCATTTGGCACTAAGATTCATACAAATTGTGTCCAAGAAAACCAAATCCGCCTCAAGAAGGCCAATCGGCCTCGAAGGCGGCATGAGCAGCAACCGGACTATAGCTTAACCTCGCCGCAAAACTGTCCAACCATCCGCGACCACCTCAACCTCGCCCCACCCGCATCCATTACTCAAAAAGCCACGATAAGCGAACCATAAAACGTCTCGCCCAGAAAGCTATTCGTGGCGCCCAGACCGTGAAGCCACTTGGTCTCAAACGTGAAATTCTTACTCCCGAGGGGCGCCGTATAGGTGACGGCCGGGCCGATCCCCGCGCCCGAGGAGAAAAATCCGCCCAAGGTCGCACCCGGACCCGAGTCCGGCGTGGTCTGGGTGAAGAGATACCCCACCGCGCCAAAGGCCAGCGCTTCATTGACGTGATAGGCCAGAGTCCAATCCACATGAATCTGGTTCCCGGACAAATAGTGGGTGGCCAAGTTCCCGGTATTGATCATGTACCCGGTATTGAAAGACAGCTCGTATTGCTTTTCATGCAGCCAAGTGAACGCGACGTTGCCGTCGAAGGTGAAGTAATTCATCCCGAGGTCGGTAAGCGTATTTTTATCGTAATAGCCCGTCGGCAAAAAGACCATGGGCATGACGGTCAGATGGCATTCGCCGAATTGCCAGTTTGCGATAAGCGGCATAAGGAAAATGTCGGAAAGCCCCCCCCGATCCCCGCCGCCGCCGAAATCCAGATGATGTTCGGACCTATAGCCGATCCGGCGTGACCTTGCGCCGTAGTCCAAGGCCACGTTGCCGGTGACATGTTCGGTGACGATGAAAGGAAGGCCTACGCCCAGGCCAAGGAAGCCGCCGATGGCCGGAACTTCGAACATGGCGGTGAGGGTGGTGATGTTCATCGCCATGGTCTGGTCGATCCCTGCGTAGACGTGGCCGCCCTTGCTCGCGCCGTCCATATGGGCGGCCATGTAGACCGTATCGTTGCGCACGGAAATACCAGCCCCCGGAACATAGGCCATGAGGAAGTCCCCGTAGGCCCCCTGCATATAGTGGCTGGCGCCGCTCTCAGCAGACAAAGCGTCGCCGGAAAGGCCAAGGGAGCAAAGAAACGGCAGAATGCCGATGTAAAGGCGTAGGCCCCGATACCTCGTACGCATGGCGTTTTCCTTAACGAACCTGTCAGCCCCGCAAGTCCTTGAGTTTACGGGTGGTCAGGTTCATAGCCGGGAAGAGAAACAAAGCGCCGCCGACGGCGAGAAGCATAAGGGACGCTCGTACCGAGAAAATGCGCCCTTTGTTGTAATCCGCGACGATCGCTTCGACGTATTGCCCCTCAATGTTCTTTTTTTTCAAAAATGACCGGACATCGTCGTCCACCACAAAGGCCATGCTGTCGACCATGCGGGAGAGGTCATCCACTGCCGGGGGAAACGACCTGTTCTTCAGTATCTCCGTTTTTGTGAACGTCGTCAGCCCGACCACGAGCACAAGCCCCGCCAGGGCCAAGCCTATGGCCTGGCCGATGTTGCGCGCCGCTCCCTGGGCGCCCGAGGATTGGCCAGCAAGTTGTTTGTCGTGGAAGGCGTCTTCAATGGCCGTGGTGACGGCGCAGGGGGCTTCCGCCGTGACCATGCCGGAGCCCACTCCAAGGAATAACGCTCCGATATACAGCCAGAATGAAAAGCCGTCCGGGCCGATGGCCATGACGATCAGGATCGTGGACGCAACGCTCAGTCCAATGCCCGCGAGGCTTATTCCTCTGAGGGAAAAGTTTTGGCCGAACTTCGGTGTGAACAGGGATCCTCCAATCATGCCCACCGAGACGACGGCGAAAATGGCGCCCGAGATCACGGCATTATACTTGAGAACGATCTGAAGGTAGAGCACCAGGACAAAAGCGGCGCCCATGGCGAGGTAATAATAGAAGCCGGTCATGAAAAGACCGGCCCGGACGCCGGGATTCATCAAAAGCACGCCTCGCAAAAGGACGGCGTCTTTTCCGTATTTTCGCTCCCGCATGCTTTCGCGCCGCGAAAAACTGAACAACACGGCGAAGCCCGCCAGCACGAAAAACAAACATGGGGAAAGGTTGTATATGGAGAACGGAGCCTGCGAGTTCGCAAAAAAAACGCCCCAGGTGCTGGCCTTTGCCAAGGCGAGCAGTATTGTCGTCAGGCCGACAAAAAGGAGCATGAATCCCGCGAAATCGAATCTGGCCGGGAAGCCGGAGGCGGCGGCGCGCGGCGCGAAGACATAAAACCCAAGAAGACATAGGAAAAAGATCGCCGCCAGAATAACAAAACCGGCTTGCCAACTTAGGTACATGACGGCGACCCCGCTGCCGAT
>NZ_JAZHDB010000114.1:0-19897 GCF_036584575.1 Desulfolutivibrio sp. | reverse complement strand
CCGGGGCTGCCGCCCCGGACCCCGCCCGGGGGGAATCATTCCCCCCGGACCCCCCGGCCTCGGGCGCTCGTTTCTGGCGCGATGCGCCAGAAACGAGCGCCCGGAAATCCAGGCGGCACGGCGAGAGTGCTCCTCCCGGCCGCGCCGCCGGGCAAAGGGCGGCAAGCCTCTGCGCCCAAATCGTTGCGGCCCCCTGGCCGACGCATCCGCGTCGGCCAGGGGGCCGCATATATGGGGTGCAGGGGGCTTAGCCCCCTGCCGGGGGGCGTGGGGGGCAGCGCCCCCCACACCATTTCGCCCTACTGCGCCGCAGCGGCATCGCCGCCGGGGCGGGGCCCGAGGATATCGACGTTGACCATTTCGATCTTGGCCTGTTCCTGAATGGTGGTCAGGTAGGCGCGAAACAGTTCGCTTTGCTTGGATTGCAGAAGCGACTGCATCCATTTGTCCTTATCGGCGTTCCAGGCAGCGGGATCGGGCTCGATGCGCTTTTCGGGCCGGGCCAGGACGTAGCCGTCGGAGACGGCGAAGACCTGGGGCTGCCAATCCTTGGTTTTTTGTTCAAAGGCGACCTTGACCAGGGGCGGCGCCATGCCCAGACCGGGGATGAAGCCCTGGCGGGTAAAGGGCTGGGACAGGGTGATCTTGTCTTTGTATTCGGCCAGCACCTTGGCCAGTCCCTCGGGAGTTTTCATTTCCGTGGCGGCGGCCTCGGCCTTTTCCTTGGCCGTGGCCAGGGCCTGCTTTTCCACCAACTCGGCCACGATGCGGTCTTTGACATCGGCCAGGGGGGCCACGGAGGCCGGTTTAACCTCCACGACCTTGGCCAGGAGGAACCCGTCCTCGGTGGTCAGAGGGGCCTGGGTGGTTTCCCCCAGGGGCAGGGCAAAGAGGGTTTCCAGGGACTGGGGGGCGATCTTGAGGTTCGCGGGGGGCATGTCCTTGGAGAACAGCGGGGTCTGCCCGATGGCCAGGCCTTCCTCTTCGGCGGCCTTGGCCAGTTCGACCCCGGCCACGACCTTGTCCTGCACGGCGTCCATGACCTTGGCCAGACGGTCGGCGGCGCGCTCCTCAGCCAGGATGCCCCGGATCTCGTCCTTGACGTCGGCCAGGGGGGCGACCCCGGAGGGACGCTTCTCCCGGATCTCAAGGACATGCAGGCCCACGGTGGTGCGCAGGGGATCGCTGACCTTGCCCTTTTCCAGGCTGAAGGCGGCGTCCTCGAAGGCTTTGAATTCCTTGGGCAGGGCGCCGCGCGACAGCCAAGCGTAGTCCTCACCCATGAGATTGTCGCCCTCGGTGGGATTTTTCGGCAGAAGCGAGGCGAAATCCTCGCCCTTGCGCAGCCGTTCGGCCAGTTCGGCCATCCGTTTCTCGGCGGCCTTGACCTCGTCGGCGGAGGCGTCGGGGGGCAGCATGACCAGGAGGTGGCGGACCTCGACGGATTCGGGACGCTCGAAGGCCTTGGGGTTGGCCTTGTAGTAGGCCTCCATGTCCTGGTCGGTGATTTCGTCGGGCTTGGCCAGGGTCTGGGGGGACAGGTCCAGGTAATCGACCTTGATCTGGGCCGGGGTTTTGAACTTGTCTCCGTTGGCGTCGTAGAAGGCCTTGATGGCCTCGTCGGTCGGGGTGACGCCCTGGGAAAACGCGTCGGAGGTGAAGGGGATGTATTCGATGACGGCCTGTTCCCGGCTGAAGTCGTAGAGGGACCGGGCCTCGGTCTCGGTGACCTGGGCGGGCAGGGCGAGATAGCTGCCGAGCTTTTCCAGGGTGAGGTTCTGGCGCATGTCCGTCTCGAATTCGGCGGGATTTAAGCCATTGACCTTGAGCAGCTCCTCGTAGCGTTTGGCGTCGAACTTGCCGTCCTCGCCGGCGAAGGCCGGAACCCGGGCGATTTCCCGGCGCAGTTCGGCGTCGGAGACGGAGAGGTTGAGCTTGGCGGCCTGGGCGGCCAGCATGGTCTGGGTGAGCATCTGGCTGAAGACCTGCCAGCGGAAGCCGCCCTCGGCCAGTTCCTTGTCGGTGACGTTGGGATTCTGGTTATGCACCAGCCGCAGGCTTTCCTCGAAGGTCTTCTCGTATTCCTTGACCAGGATGGGGCGGTCGTCCACGTAGGCCACCACCGAGGCGGTGTCGCTATCGAAGTTGCCGACGCCCCAGAACACGAAGACCACGATGATGAGTCCGAAGACGATTTTGACGCCCCAGGATTGGGCGTTTTGACGCATGGAATCGAGCATGGGTTTCTCCTTGGGATTCGCGTGCGGCGGAGCGGACGTGGGGAAAGCGACGCCTCGAACCGGCCTGGCGAAAAAAAATCGCGACGCGCGCCCGCAAGCCCCCACCCGGCCCGGCTCAAGGCCGGATATCCGGGGGCGGCGCGGCGGGTGCGCTTGCCGCAGAAGCCCCGTCGCCGTGGTCGCCTGACGTGCGGCGGCCGGGGCCTTCCTTCGTGATGCAGCCGGGCCCCTACCGCTTGACGGTATTGAGCAGGCCGCCGGACAAAATAATGTCCAGTTCCTTCCGGGTCAAATCATTTGTGACCATGACCGGCGCCCCGCCCTCGACGGCGACGGCTGCGGCCTCCCCGGGACGGATGTCGGCGGTGGCGATGCGCAGGGTCGCGCCCTGCGCGATGCGATCATAGTCGGCCTTGTCCGCCAGGATCAGCGGCAGGATGCCGAAGTTGACCAGGTTGGCCCGATGGATGCGGGCCAGGGACTTGGCGATGACCGCCATAACGCCCAGGTGCCGGGGCCCCAGGGCGGCGTGTTCACGGCTCGATCCCTGCCCGTAGTTCTCCCCGGCCAGGATGACGCCCTTCCCCAGTTCCTTGATGCGCGGCACAAACCCCGCGTCCACCCGGCTGAAGACGAATTCGCTGATGGCCGGGATGTTGGAGCGAAGCGCCGTGATCTGGGCCCCGGCCGGCAGGATGTGGTCCGTGGTGATGTCGTCGCCGACCTTCAAGGCCACGGCGGCCTCGATCACCTCGGGCATGACCGCGAACCGGTCCAGGGCCTTGATGTTGGGGCCGCGCACGATCTCGACCCGGGCGCCGTCGGCCGGAGGGAAGATGAAGAGATCTTTGATGCTGGGCACGCTTTTCGGCAGCTCCACCCTGGCCGGGGCTTCGCCCCAGGTGGCCGGGTCGGTGAAGGCCCCGCACAGGGCGGCCATGGCGGCGGTCTGGGGGCTGACCAGATAGACCTTGGCGTCCTGGGTGCCGCTTCGGCCCTCGAAGTTGCGGTTAAAGGTGCGCGCGCTCACCCCCCCCGAGGTGGGGGAGCCGCCCATGCCGATGCACGGGCCGCAGGTACACTCCAGGAGCCTGGCCCCGCTGTCGATGATGTGGGCCAAAAGGCCCTCGGAGGCCAGCATGGACAACACCTGCTTGGAGCCCGGGGAGATCATGAGGTCGGTCTCGGGGCATATGCGCCTGCCCTTGAGCATGAGCGCCACGGTCTTGAGGTCGGCGTAGGAGGAGTTGGTGCAGGAGCCGATGGCCGCCTGATTGACCTTCATGCCGTCCAGGTCTTTGATGGCCGTCATGCGGTCGGGCATATGCGGCGCGGCGGCCAGGGGAACGAGCGCCGACAGGTCGATTTTGATCTCGTCGTCGTAGGCCGCGCCCGCGTCGGCCGCAAGCTCGGTGAAATCTTCCGGACGGCCCATGCGGGTCAGGAAGTCGCGGGTGACGGCGTCGCTGGGGAAAATCGAGGTGGTGGCCCCAAGCTCTGCGCCCATGTTGGTGATCACCGCCCGCTCGGGCACGGACAGGGCAGCCACGCCCGGCCCGGCGTATTCCATGACCTTGCCCACGCCCCCCTTGACGGTGAGAAGCCCCAAAAGGTGCAGGATCACGTCCTTGGCCGTGGCCCAGCCGGTAAGCGCGCCGTCGAGCCAGACGCGCACGACCTTGGGCATGGGCAGGAAATAGGCCTGCCCGGCCATGGACAGGGCCACGGACAGGCCGCCCGCGCCCATGGCCAGGGCGCCAATGCCTCCGGCCGTGGGGGTGTGGCTGTCCGAGCCGACCAGGGTCTTGCCGGGCCTGGCGAAATTCTCCAGGTGCAACTGGTGGCAGATGCCGGTTCCCGGGGGGGAATAGATGATGCCGTAGCGCCCGGCCATGGTGCGCAGATATTGATGGTCGTCGGGATTGCGAAAGCCCATTTGCAGGGTGTTGTGGTCCACGTAGCTCACGGAGAGCTCCGTGGCCACCCGGTCCATGCCTATGGCCTCGAACTGAAGGTAGGCCATGGTGCCGGTGGCGTCCTGGGTCAGGGTCTGGTCGATGCGCAGACCTATCTCGCTGCCGGGAACCATCTCGCCGCTCACCAGATGGGCGGCGATGATCTTTCGGGTGATGTTTTCGGCCATGCTCGCGGTCCTCTCTCGGGGGGGTGGTATAGGCGTTGGGATTGCTTGCCCGCGAGAAGAGGCGAAGTCAAGGGGCCAAGGACGGGGAAAGGCCGGAAGGCTCCCCGGCGACGCCTGCCAATTGCAGGATCCGCTCGGCCACGCGCCAGCAGGCGCGCCCGTCGTGGTGGGAGAAGGCCAGTTCGCGCACCTCGCGCCGCCGGGCGCGATCCGCGTCGGGATCGGTTGCGGCCTGGACCAGGGCCCGTTCCAGGTCGTCCTGGGTGAAGCACTTGGGGCCCGGGGTCATGTCGTCATAGTCGAACTGGAACTCCCGCATCCGGGAGGCGTAGTCGGCCCGGTCGAAGGGAAAAAACGCCACGGGGCGGTCGAGATGCAGATAGTCCATGTAGATCGAGGAATAATCCGTGATCAGGCAGGAGAAATGCGGCAGCAGCGGATAGACGTCGCTTGCGTTGTCGATGACCCGGATGTTTGTGAGGTCGCTGCCCAGGCGGGCGCTCGTAAAGGCGTGCATCTTGAGAAACAGGATCATGCCTTCCCGGTCGAGAAACCGCGACAAGGCCTCAAAGCGTAACGGGCCGCGCTGGAAGAAATCCCCGTCGTCATCGCGAAACGTGGGGGCGTACAGGCACAGCCGGAAGCGTCTGGCCAAGGTCCGGACCTGGGCGTAGCTCTCCAGGTCGCAGCCGATGAGGTCGTCTTTGGCGCACGGACGCACAAGCGCGTCGTTTCGCGGGTAGCCCGTCTCCCATATCTCCTTGGCGCCGAACGATGTCTTGAAAAGATGCTCCGTATAAAACGGCGACGTGGACACCACGGCGTCGTATCCGGAATACCTCTCCCGCAGATAGGCCCGCCGCTCGGGCGGCAGGTCCAGGGAGGTCTCGGCCTCGACGAATCCGATCTTCTTGAACCCGACACCGTGCCACAACTGCACGATCTTCGCGCCGATGGCGAACACCGACATGCCGTTTTCCCGGTACTGGAAGCCGTCGGCCACCACCACCGAGGCCCTGGCCAGAACCTCCAGGGCGTCCTGGGAGGGAAAGCAGACCGCCCTGAGCCCCCGACCCCGCAGGGCCCTGTGCACGGTTGCGTTCGTGGTCACGAAGACGCTTTTGCACTGCGGGACATGCCGGGCGAAGTGCAGAAACAGGTATTTGACGTTCCCGGAAAATTGGCCGTCGCCGCCGCTGACGAAGGCGATGTTCTTCGGTCGGCGCGGTCGCTCGGCGAGAAAGCGGGCGATGGTTCTGGCCTGATCTGGTTCCATGCTCGTACGACGTCCTCAAAGGCGATGTTACACCGTGATCCGTTACGCCTCGAAACGGTCATTCCCAACAAACACGGCCGTTACGTTTCGCCGCTAGGCCGCACAATGCCTGTCCGTCAGCCGCACGTCCACCACCATGCCCGAAAACGGCGACAGCAGGGTGCGCAGGGTGGCGGCGGCCACGTTTTTGGGGTCAAGCAGGGTTTCCGGGGGCTCCTGGCCGAAATTTTCCGTGCGCATGGGCGTGGCCGTGCGTTCGGGATTGATGGCGTTGATGCGCACGCCGGAAACGGCCATCTCCTCGGCGACGCCCTGCACCAGATTCACCGTGGCGGCCTTGGACGAGGAATAGACCGAATACAGGGCCCGGCCCCGGGTAAACGAGCTTGAGGTGAAAAGCGCGATGCTGCCCCGCGACGGCGCCAGGTGCGGCAGGGCCGCCCGGACCACGTTGAGGTTGCCCACAAAATTCGTGCCGATCTCAGCCCGCACGTCCTCCATGCGCCGATCCATCAACCGTCCGAAGCGCAGCACGGCGGCGGTGTTGACCACGAAATCGATGCGGCCCTCCTGGCGCATGACCTCGGCCAGGGCGCCCTCCACGGCGGCGGCGTCCGCGACATCGACGCCGGTGGTCCGGGAAAAGCCATGCACCCGGGCCTCATGCGCCCGGGCCATGTAGGCGATGGCCGCCCCGATGCCCTGGGAGGCCCCGAAAACGACCACGGATTTGCCCTTGAGCAGGGAAAGGTCGATGCGGACGTCGGCCTGGGCGGTGTTGATCTGGAAAATCTTGTCGGCCAGGAACAGATCCTCGGTGTGGGTGATCTTGATGTTCTTGTTTTCGCCGCGCACCACGTAGATGTCCCCCAGCCCGTAGCGCAGGATGAGCCCGCAGTCGTCGGTGACGGAGATGGAGCGGTCCTCGGCCGCCAGGCGGTGGGCCTTCTTGATGACCCCGGCCTGGAAGGCCTGGGGGGTCTGGCCCTGTTGCAGGCGGCTGCGCGAGGGAATCGAGGCGATGCAGGCCATGTCGTTGACCTCGATGATGGTGTCCGTGGCCGGGATGGCCACATCCACGGCCACGAAACGGTCCAGGGCGTCGATGCAGTCGTCGATGATGCGCGCCGACACGAAGGGCCGCACGGCGTCGTGCAAAAGCACCTTGGCGTCGTCCTCGGGCACGGCGAACACCCCGGCCCGGGAACTCTCCATCCGGCTCTTGCCGCCGCCGAGCACCTTGACGATTTTTTTCAGCGGACTGCGCAGCAGCAATTCTTCCATCAGCAGGCGGTACTTGGGATTGCAGACCACAAAAATGCCGTCGATGCGCGGGTGGTTCTCAAAGGCCGCCAGCGTGTGCTCGATGACGGTGCGCCCAGCCAGCTTGAGGAACTGCTTGGGGGTCGGCGACTCCATGCGCTCCCCCGCCCCTCCCGCCAAGATGATCGCGTATGTCTTCCCGGCCATGTCTTACTCCGTTGGCTCCGGTCCCGGATAATAGAGGTTGTCCCCGCCGTAGACGTCGAAATGGTACCGAAAGGCCTCCCGGGCGGCCGCCGTGACAAAGACCACCTGCAAGGACGCCAGGGTCCGGTGCAGGGCGATGTACGATATGGCGCGCGGGAACTCCGGCTGCGGCGCGTCGGCGGGACTCAGCAGGGGCCTTACGTCCCAGGAAAAACCGGGATACAGCCGCTCAAGCCCCGGGAAGGGCCGCGCGGCCTCGTCCGGCAGGCAGACAAGGGGGATCGGGCCCCCATGCCGTGCGATCATGTACGCCAGGCTGAGGTTGTGGGCCTGAACGAGGGCCCGCCGCCATTGCCGGGCGATACGCAGGGAAAACCCCAGCCGTATTTCCGGATCGGCCGGGAGGCCGAAGTCCCGCTCCTGCTCCGCGAACAGGGCAATGGGGTGCCGGGCCAGATCGCCGTATTCCTTCCGCACCCGGCAGGCCTCAAGAAACAGGAGGTTCTGGTCCAGGGCCTGGATCGTCTTCACGCAGTCCACTTTGAGCCGTATCATCTCCACGCGTTCCGGCGTGGAAAGCGCGGCGCCGATTTTCTCCGCCAGGACGCGGCGGTCCAGGGGGGGCGCGGCGGCCAGTTCCTCCGGGCGCAGGGTCGGAATGCGCGCGGCCAGGATGCCCTCGTCATTGCCGACGTAAAACCGAACCCCTGCGGCGTCTTCGATATCCCGGGCGTATCCCGCGGCCTCCCGGGCCACGGCCAGATACATCAGCGTCGTGGAAACCCGTCGCCCGGCGCGGTTTTTCAGCACCAAAAGGCCGTCTTTGACCAGGATGCATTCGGGCGGGGCCTCCCGGACGGCCTTCCCGGCGTCGGGGCTGTTGAAATACCCGCCGGTGCGGTTGTCGCCGGGAAAGCTCAGGTCCGCGCCGACCAGAAGCGCGTAGGGGGATGCCAGGCATTCGGCCAGCCCCATGCATCCCATGAGGGTGCTCAGGCCGTTTTCACGCATGCGGCAGGCGTTTTTCAGGACGGACGTATCGAAGCTGTCCATGAAGAACACGCCCTTGAACCTGTCGGCAATCCCGTGGACCGGACACAGGGACAGGGCCACGAGCGTGGTGTTTTGCAGGGGCGGCAGCTTCTCGTAGTATTTGCGCTGGATGAGGTAGGTGTCGAGCTGCACCACGAAATCCGGCGCCACCCCATGCTCCAGGCAGAACTCCAGCGTGCGCGAGACCGCCACGACCAGGTGGCTTCGGGCCAGTTCCGCCAGCCTCGGGCCGATCCCGGGTAGCGACGGCCCGGGCAAAAGCACCAGTACCGGCTGACGGATATTCTGGCCCGCCAATTTCTCCGTGAGCGGATAGCGCAGCAGATACGGCATGTTGCGAAGCTTGTTGACGATCCGGACGATCTCGGGGGCCGACTGGGGGCGAACGCCGTCGGTCGCCGGGGCCAGGGGCGAACTGTTGGGGAGGATGACGCCCTTGTAATAGCGGTACAGATATTCCATCTGCACGTCCGTCACGGCGTCCATGTCCAGGTCGCGGCAGGCGGCGTCCACCAGAAACGCCACTCCCCGGAGCAGGTCCACGGGGGTGGCCGTGACGGATGCCGCCGACTCCGGGGCGGGCCGGGGAAGGTCATGCACCATCCGGCGATCGATGTGTTCCGGGATCGGGACATGGCCGAAACGGACCAGGAACTCCCCGGCGTAGTCGGCAGGGAAGGCGCCAAGCACCTTGATGTTTTGCGTGACCGCCATGGGAACCGTCGCCATCCGGGCTTGCTGGAGAGGTTGTCCGGGAAGCGGACGCCGCGGCAAAGCTGCGGGCCCTACGCGCCGGGCGCATCTGCGCGAAATGTCGGAATGCCCCGCCTGGGCCGCAATCCGCCCCTCGGAGGTAGCGTCATTTCAGGCGGTTGTCCACAATGCGCCGGGAAACCGTCTTCTCGGCGCGGCGTTGCGGGCGATTCGCAAGCGGACGTCCAGCCGCTCCCCTCCGCCGATGTTATTGCGGGCCCTTCGCCCGGTCTCCGGCCACCCGCCCGGACCACGTCCGCCCTCAGGCGGGACATGGCCCCGGGGCCGACAGTGTCCGGTGAATACTATCACTGTACATACTGCACACTATACATGCATACTTATCAAAATCAGCCATTCTTATAATATCTTAATCTAATAAGATTCATAACTGAAACAAAAATCTGTTTAACAACATCTATAACAACATTAGAGTAGCCTATATACATGATTTTGTCAACCTTTACACATCCAATATCAAATCTAGACAATGTCGGAGCTCGCTCTATAGCTATTGCATCGATATTACCAGATCTATGTAATAAACAATTTCGAACTTCATTCGCCTCAACAAACAACGAACTTTGCGCATCATTTAAAACGAAATCTATTTCAAAAATATTTAACACTGATCTACACTTATAATATGCATTATTTTTGGGAACCCTCCTCTCAAAGTCACTATACATTTTATGAAAATCTCCCTCTTCCATATCAGCATAGCTAACTTTCCAATTTTTAAAAGAACTCTTCACCTTGTCGAAATATTCAACATCCATTTTGACAATTGAGACAAATAAATCTTCTACACATGACTCAAACGATGCCCATACACTTATCAGGCTATGCCGATAAAACGTCTCAAACCCGCCATCCCGCTGTTTTTCTATCCACTCTTTCTTTGAGTTAGCTACGGAGGTGATCTTTTTAATTATCAAAAACAAATTTCCATGCTCAGGAACTGCTTTCTCAGCTATCCTAATGATATCCGGAGAAGCTTCTAATGCATAAGCACCGCGAATGGCAAAATCAACAACCTCTATCTCGTCTTTTATAAATTGGAGACAAGAGTTAACAGGCTTGAACACAGAAGCTCCTAAATCATCATTACCGTCCATGGTAGGCCTCGATATAGCCCTTGAGCCGCCGCAGGCCCTCGGCGATGTTCTCCAGGGAATTGGCGTAGGAAAACCGCAGATGCCCCTCGCCGCCCGGGCCGAAGTCGATGCCCGGGGTCACCCCGAGGTGGGCCTTGTCCAGGATGTCGTGGGCCAGGGCCAGGGAGTCCGCGCCCAGATGCCGGGCGTTGACCAGCACGTAAAACGCCCCCGTGGGCTCCACCCGGATCGTAAACCCCAGCTCCCGCAGTCCCTTGACGAGAAACGTGCGCCGCTCGTCGTAGGTTTTGCGCATGCGCTCGATGTCCGGTCCGGCCTCGGTCAGGGCCGCGATCCCGGCCCACTGGGCCACGGACGAGGCGCAGATGAAAAAGTTCTGCTGCAACTTCTGGAGAAGGCACAGGTACTTTTCCGGCGCGATGAGATAGCCCAGCCGAAAGCCGGTCATGGCGTGCAGCTTGGAAAAGCCGTTTAGGACAAAGCAGTTGTCCGTAAATTCCAGGGCGCTGCTGGCTTTCCCCTCGTAGACCAGGCCATGGTAGATTTCGTCCGAGATAATCGCCGGGCCAAGTTCGCACAGCCGCCGCATGTTCTCCCGGCTGATAACCGTCCCGGACGGATTTCCGGGCGAATTGACCAGGATGGCCCGGGTCTTGTCATTGACGCGCCCCGCCAGGGTGTCCGGGTTGAACTGGAAGCCGTCCTCCTCGGTGACCGGGATGTAGGCCGGGTTGGCCCCGGTGAAGCGGATGAAGTTCGGATAGCAGGCATAGCCCGGGTCCGTGAGGAAGATGTCCTGGCCGGGTTTGGCGAAGGCTGCGAACAAAAGAAACAGGGCCGCCGAGGTGCCGCCCGTGACCACGATGTTTTGCGGCTTGACCGTGACCCCGTATTCCTCGGCGTAGTGGCGGCAGATGGCCTCGCGCAGTTCGATCAGGCCCAGGCTGTGGCTGTAGTGGGTCTTGCCGTCGCGGATGGCCCGGCAGGCGGCCTCCTTGACGCAGTCCGGGGTGTCGAAGTCCGGTTCGCCGATCTCCAGGTGGATGACGTGATGGCCCTGGCGCTCCAGGCCCTGGGCCTTTTCCAAAATATCCATGACCAGAAACGAGGTGATGTCCTTGCAGGCGGGATTCATGATTTTTCGTGTCTTCATAGGGTGGTTGGGGTGTCGGACGGCTCGGGGCGCGGCCCCGAGGGTTGGGCGTAGCGGTCGTTTAAGGCCTGCACCAGGGACTCGGCCCCGGCGATGGCCTCCCGGATGCGCCGCCGCGAGGCGTTGCCCCACCCGGCCGGCTCCGAGGCGAAGATGCTGCGCCACCACACGGTGTTTTTGTCCATGGCCCGCTCCAGGGCCTCGCGCAGGGCCCCGGGCGGATTCTCCCGGGCAAGGGCCCGGCGCAGGCGGCCCTCGGCCAGCCCCCGGGCCTTGGCATGGATGAACCCGGCCCCGGCCAGGACCAGGGCCGCAAAGGGCCAGGCCCGCCAGGAGGCGGAAAAGATCCAGTCCAGCCACCCGGGCAGGAAACTCCCCTCGGCGGCAGGTCCGGACGCAAACGAGGCCGCAACGCACAGGGCCGCGGCGATCCCGAAAAAAAGCGCGTCGAAGCGCAACACGCCTTTGCGCCAGCGGGCGGCAAGATCCCGGATGCGCGGCACGAAATCGTCCTCGATCTCCCGGGCCATCTTCTCCAGGGCCCCCACGATGCGGTAGGCCCGCTCCACCCGCACCTGGGCCATGCGGCCGTGGATTTCCGCCAGATCCTTGTCCCTTTTGGCGGCAAACCGTCGGGCCAGGGCCTCGTCCGCGATGGGCAGGGCCGCCTCGGGGCTGTAGACCCGGTAGAACTTCCCGGCCGTAAGTCCATGCTGGGCCAGCGACCGCTGCCAGGCCCCCACCACCTCCTCGGGATTGTCCTCCCGGGCGGTGACGTCCATGCGGTTTAAGACATAGAGGAACTTGTTTGAGTCCTTGCGGGTCACGGTTCCGGCCACCAGATGGCGCAGGGTGTCGCGCATGGCCCCGGGCTCGGGCCGGTTGGCGTCGAAAAGGACCAGGACCAGGTCCGAGAGGTCCATGATGTAGTCGGTGATGCGCAAGGTGGCGGTGCGTTGGGCGTCGGCGTCGAATCCCGGGGAGTCGATGAGGATGAGTCCCTTGGCCCGCTCGCCGGGGCAGGTCTTGAGTTGCAGATAGGCGTCGATGCGGCCGCCCTCCCCGGCCTCCACCTTTTCCAGCTCCTGGCTCATTTTGTAGAAGGGAAAGCGCAGGTCGGCGTCCAGGGCCACGCCGGGCAAGACCCGGGACGAGGGCTCGGTGGTGTGGCAGATGACCGTGAACTTGTCGTCCACGGCGTGGGTGCCGGTATGTTGCAGGGATTGGCCCAGATAGCTGTTGATGAAGGTGGACTTGCCCGCCGAAAACGGTCCCAGGACGGCGACAAGCGGCCACCAGGCGATGCGCGCGGCAAAGGAGCCGCCCTTCGGCAAAAGCCCGAGCCGCCTCCCCACGAAGTCGAGCTTGCGAAAGGAGGCCACGGCGTCCACCAACAGAGGATTTTCCCGGCGCAACTGCTCTTCGAGATTTTTCAAATCCGGGGCGTGATCATGATTTTCCATGCCGTCTCCGTCGTTTGGACAGGCCTAGCGCATCCCAGGACAAAAATCGAGCCGTGCGGAGGCGATCCCGCCCGGCGGCAGGGCCGTCCACCATGCCGCCCGGGTCGCGGTCTGCCGGTCTTTTCTTGTCTTCTCCCTTCCCCTGGGATATCGTTGCAAAGATACGAAAAACCTCGGCCCTGGACGCCCCCATGCTCAAGCCGGGCAACAAATACGTCCTGATCATCCCTGTCCTCTATTTCATGGCGGCCGGGGCCTGGATCCTTTTCTCCGACATGGCCGTCGACGTGCTTTTCCGCGATCCCCAGTCCATCTCCGACATGCAGACCTCCAAGGGCTGGTTCTTCGTGGTGACCACCAGCCTGCTTTTGTATGCGCTACTGCGCCGGATGGCGGCGGGTCAGCGGGCGCAGGTGGACAGCCTGTTCACCGCCCGGCGGGAGCTTGCGGCGGCCGGGGACAGATTGGCCTCCATCATCAACGCCGCGCCCCTGGCCATCTACCTTCTGGACCGGGAAGGCCGCGTCAGCCTTTGGAATCCGGCGGCCGAGCGGCTCTTCGGCTGGAAGGAGGCCGAGGTCATGGGACGGCCGTTGCCCACGGTGCCAGACAATCACAAGACTGAATTCCTGGCTATCCTGGCCCGGGCCTTTTCCAAGGCCCCCCCCGCCGACCTGGACGTGGTCCGTATGCGCCGGGACGGTTCCCGTCTGGAAGTCAGCCTGCACGCCGCCCCCATCGACAATGGCCACGGCGTGATCACGGGGGTTTTGTTCATGGCCTCCGACGTGACCGCCGCCCGGGAATTGACCCGGGAGCGGGACCGGTTGTTCAACTATTCCGTGGATCTTCTCTGCGTGTCCGATTACGCGGGCGTCTTGCAGCAGGTGAATCCGGCCTGGACCCGGACCCTGGGCTTCTCGCGCCGGGAACTTGTGGGCCGTCCAATGGTGGAGCTGGTCCACCCGGACGATTTGTCGGCCTTTCTGGCCATGGGGGAACGGCTGGTGGAGGGCGCCCCCGTGCGCAACTTCGAGGCCCGCTACCGCAAAAAAGACGAGGCCTACGCCTGGCTGTCGTTCGCCTCCCACCCCCTGCCCGAGCAGCAGCGCATCTTCTCCGTAGCCCGCGACATCAGCGACCGCAAGCTGGCCGAAGAGGAACTGCTCAAACGCCGCCGGTTCATGGAGACCGTCCTGACCAGCCTGCCCATCGGCGTGAGCGTGCGCCTCCTGGACACCGGGCTGGCCACCTTCCAAAACCCCCGCTATTCCGAGATCCTCGGCTGGCCCCCCGAAGCCCTGGCCACCCTGGACGGCTATTTCAGCAGCCTTTTTCCCGATCCCCGGGAGAGAACCTCCCTCCGGGAACGCATGCTTGCCGACGTGCAAAGCGGAGATCCGGGCCGCATGTCCTGGAAGGATCTGCCCATAACCACGGCCACGGGCGAACGCCGCCACGTCACCATCGCCAGCTTCCCGGTCCCGGGGCACAACGTGCTGGTGGCCACGGTCCTGGACACCACCTTCCGCACGCTGGCCGAGATGTCCATGGCCGAGGCCAGGAAGCAGGCCGAGCAGGCCAATCAGGCCAAGACCCAGTTTCTGGCCAACATGAGCCACGAACTGCGCACCCCCTTAAACGCCATCTTCGGCATGTCCCAACTGGCCCAGACGACCACCCTGCCGCCCGATCAGGCCGAATGCTGGGACATCACCTTCCAGTCGGCCAAAAAGCTCTTGTCCATCGTGGACAACCTTATCGAGCTGGCCAACATGGAGTCCGGGGCCGTGCAACTGACGGTCAAGGAATTCGACATCCGCTCCCTGGTGGACTCCCTGTGCCGCACCCACGAGATGCAGGCCCGGCTCAAAAACCTGGATTTCACCTGGCGGGTCGCCGACGATATCGGAAACATCCTGGTGGGCGACCCCTTCCGCCTGCGCCAGATATTGGTCAATCTGCTCGTCAACGCCATCCGCTTCACCATGCGCGGCGGCATCACGCTGACCGTGGAACGCTACGAAGCCCCTCCGGACGGGCCGCGCCGGGTCTTCGTGGACCAGGGATTTTCCGGAGAATGCCTGCTGTTCCGGATCGCGGACACGGGCATCGGCATCCCCGAGGACAAGCTGGCCTCGATTTTCGACAGCTTCTCCCTGGCCGAGGACTACCTGACCAAAAGATACGGCGGCACGGGCCTGGGCCTTTCCATCGCCAAGCAACTCACCGAGCTTCTGGGCGGTTCCGTCTGGGTGGAGAGCACCCCCGGCCAGGGCAGCGTCTTTTCCTTCACCGCCGCCTTCTGGCTGCCCGCCTGCCGGGTGTCCTTCCCTGGGGCCGAGCCCCTCCCTGAGGACGCCGCCGATCCCCTGCGCGTGCTGCTGGTGGAGGACGACTCCAGCAACCGCTTAAGCGCCGCGACCATGCTGCGCCACATGGGCCACGCCGTCACCGAGGCGGAAAACGGGCAGGAGGCCCTGCGCGCCCTGGCCAGCGACCCCTTCGACATGGTGCTCATGGACATCCAGATGCCGGTCATGGACGGCCTGACGGCCACCCGCCACATCCGGCACGGCGAGATTCCGGGCCCGGTCAAAAACATCCCCATCGTGGCCCTGACCGCCTATGCCATGGAATCCGACCGGGAACGGTTCCTGACCGCCGGAATGGACGACTTCCTGGCCAAACCCTTCGAGATGCAGGCCCTGGCCGACACCGTGGGCCGGGTCATGGCCCGGCGCAAGCTCAACTGAACCATGCAAAGCCCCTGGCGGGGCTTTGCGCCGCCGACGGCGGCCAGACCGCCGGGCGGAAAGGCACGAAAACCACTCGCGTACGGCGCGGCGAGGCCGCGACCTGCTCGTGCTTTCGAGGCCCCTGGCGGGCCTTGCGCTCCAGGCGACGGCCGGGCCGGATTGACACCGGGACCGGACGTGCTACCTTTTTCCGGTCGCCGCCATGCGGCATAATCCTTTTCATCGGGACGGCCATGCACGAAGAAAGCCTGAACCGGGTCATCCGGGACTACCTGACCGGCGAGGACGTGGAAGAGACCTCCTACGAGGAATTTCGCCAGGCGTTAGCCCGGCTTCTCGTGGAGGAGCGGGGGTATCCCAAGGACCGGATGTGCGCCAAGGCGGGGGTGTGCTTTCCCATGGAGGGCAAGGACTATACCCGCATGGTGGACCTGGCGGTCTCGGACGTAAGCGGCGCGCCGCTTCTTGTGGTCATCTTCTGTTCCGGCGAACCCGGCTCCTACATCCGCGAGACCCTGGCCGCGGCGCGGCTTTTCGGCGACGCGCCCGCGCCCCTGGCCCTGATCACGGACACCAAGGAGGCCCTCCTTTTACGCGTGGCCGACGGCCACATCCTGGCCCGGGGCGGCATGCGGACCATCCCCCATTTCGACGAACTGACGCGCCTGGCCGCAGCCTCGCCCGCCCCCCGGCTTTCCGATGAGGCCATAAACCGGGAGCGGCGCATCCTTTTCGCCTACAGCGAGCTTTTGTCCGGCGGCTGCTGCGCCGGGGCCTGCCGACCGACGGCGAAATAAGCCCAGGCCGCACGAGGCCGCGTTTTTGGGCCATTGGAGGGACTTCTCCATGGCCGGAGGTCCGTGAAAATCTCCATCGGCCATCTCCAGACCTTTTCGGCGGTTGCGGGTCAGCCCCGAATATCGTAGCTTCCCCTGCACCCCGGCCGCATGGCCTTCGCTTCCCGGCCAAGCTCAACCATTCGAAATGTTTGCTTTTTCTGTGGCGTCCCGGACGCCAGGATATATTTCGTCAACCGTTTTGACCCCTTGGAGACCGCGACACATGTCCGAATCGTCCCGCACCCCATCGTCCACGCCCGCCGACCTGCCCGCCGACCTGCCCACCCCGGCCATCAACCCCAACGCCACCATCGTCCTTGGCAAACGCTATCTGCGCAAAGGCCCCGACGGCCGCCCCCTGGAGGATGCGGCCGGGCTCTTCTGGCGCGTGGCCCAGGCCATCGCCAGCCAGGAGGCCAATTACGATCAGGACGCAGACGTTGCGGCCACGGCCCGGCAGTTCTACGACCTCATGACCTCCTACAAATTTTTGCCCAACTCCCCCACGCTCATGAACGCCGGAACGCCGCTTGGACAGTTGGCGGCCTGTTTCGTGCTGCCGGTGGGCGACTCCATGGAGGAGATCTTCGACGCCGTAAAGTTCGCCGCGCTCATCCACAAATCCGGCGGCGGCACGGGCTTTTCCTTCTCCAGGCTTCGGGCCAAGCACAGCCGGGTGGGCTCAACGGGCGGGGTGGCCTCGGGCCCGGTGTCGTTTATGCGCATCTTCAACACCGCCACCGAGCAGGTCAAACAGGGCGGCACCCGGCGCGGGGCCAACATGGGCATCCTTCGCGTGGACCACCCCGACATCAAGGAATTCATCACCTGCAAGGAACACGAACACGCCCTGGACAATTTCAACATCTCCGTGGGCCTCACCGAGGCCTTCATGCGGGCGGCGGACTCGGGCCAGGACTACGACCTCATCGATCCCCGCGACGGGATCGCGGCGGCCCGGCAAAGCGCCCGGGAAATCTTCGAGCTCCTGGTCCGCAAGGCCTGGGAGAGCGGCGATCCGGGCATCGTGTTCCTGGACCGCATCAACCGCGACAACCCCACCCCGGCCCTGGGCGAGATCGAGAGCACCAACCCCTGCGGCGAACAGCCCCTTCTGCCCTACGAGGCCTGCAACCTGGGCTCCATCAACCTGGCCCTGGTCTTTGCCCCCGCCGCCCCCGACGGCGTGGATTGGGAGGAACTGGCCCGGATCGTGGCCCTGTCCGTGCGTTTTTTGGACGACGTCATCGACGCCTCCGAGTATCCCCTGCCGGTCATCACCGAGATGGTCCGGAAAAACCGCAAGATCGGCCTGGGGGTCATGGGGTTCGCCGACCTGCTCTACCGGGTGCGCGTCCCCTACGACAGCCCCGAGGCCCTGGTTCTGGCCGAGCGGCTCATGAGCTTCATCCAGGCCGAGGCCCAAAAGGCTTCGGCCGCCCTGGCCGCCCTGCGCGGTCCCTTCCCGGCCTTCGACGTCTCCGTCTTCCCGGCCAAGGGACAGGGGCCCGTCCGCAACGCCACCACCACCACCATCGCCCCCACCGGCACCCTGTCCATCATCGCCGGATGCTCCTCGGGCGTGGAGCCCCTTTTCGCCCTGAGCTTCGCCCGCCACGTCATGGACGGCGAAAAGCTCGTGGAGACCAACCCCTATTTCCGCGACGCCCTGGATGCGGCCGGACTGGCCCGGCCGGACATCATCGCCGAGGTAGCCCGCAAGGGCTCCGTGGCCCACCTGGAGGAGATCCCCGAGGCGCTGCGCCGGGTCTTCGTCACGGCCATGGACATCGAACCCGTGTGGCACCTGCGCATGCAGGCCGCCTTCCAGAAATATACGGACAACGCCGTGTCCAAGACTGTGAACCTGCCCAACACCGCCACCAAGGAGGAGATCGCAGGCATCTACCGCATGGCCTTCGAACTCGGCTGCAAGGGGGTCACGGTCTACCGCGACGGCTGCAAGACGGCCCAGGTGCTGTGCACCGGCGAGGCCGGACAGGAAGAGGCCCCCAAGGCCGCCACCCGGGTCAAGACCCGGCCCGACGTGGTCTACGGCTTCACCCAGAAGGTCAAGACCGGCCTTGGCGAGCTCTATCTCACGGTGAACGAGGTCGACGGCAGGCCTTTCGAGGTCTTCGCCACCATCGGCAAGTCCGGCCGCTCGGTCACGGCCAAGGCCGAGGCCATCGGGCGGCTGGTCTCCCTGGCCCTGCGCTCGGGCGTGGACGTGGAGGACATCGTGGGCCAGTTAAAGGGCATCGGCGGCGAAAACCCGGTGTTCCAGAAAAAGGGGCTTCTCCTGTCCATCCCCGACGCCGTGTCCTGGGTGCTGGAGAGCCGCTACATGGCGGGCCAGACGGTCAAAGGCGACAACGCCTCCCTGACCGCCCCCCGCTGCCCGGACTGCGGGGCGGAGCTGGTGTTCGAGGAAGGCTGCCACATCTGCAAGTCCTGCGGCTTCACCAAATGCGGTTGAGGCCATGCCCCGCATACGCCGTGGCGCCCTTTGCGACGACAACCACGGCCGGACCTGTCGCCCCGCCCTGCGGCGGAGGCCAGCCCCGGCGCCCTGTGCGGGCGGCAAGCGGCCAGTGACCCAAAAGATCTTCTGAAGGCGGCGTGAGACACGATGGTACGGGTGCGCAATCTCTCCTTTCGGTTCGGGGCGCGGTGGGTCTTGCGCAACGTGTCGTTTTCCGTGGGCCGGGGGGGATTCGTCTTTCTGACCGGTCCCTCGGGGGCGGGCAAGACCACGCTTTTGCGCATCCTGCACGGCGCCCTGCCCTTGCAGTCCGGCCAGGCCAGCGTGGCCGGACACGAACTGGCGCGCATGAAAAAAAGCCGCCTGCCGGCCCTGCGCCGGGACGTGGGCGTGGTCTTCCAGGACTTCAAGATCCTGCCCCGGCGCACCGTGCGCGACAACGTCATTCTGCCCCTTGAGGTGCGCGGCATGCCCCGGGCCAAGGCCGCGCGGCGCATCAAGGCCGTGCTGCATGCCTTAAAACTCGACGGACTGGCCGACTGCCCCTGCGCCGAACTGGCCGGGGGCGAGCAGCAGCGGGTGGCCATCGCCCGGGCCGTGGTCACCGGTCCCCGGGTGATCCTGGCCGACGAACCCACAGGCAACCTGGACTGGGAGCTGTCGCTGCGGCTTTTGGACGTCTTTCGCCAGTTCCACCAGCACGGCACGAGCATCATCATGGCCACCCACAACCGGGACATCCTGGCCGCCGTGCCTGAGGCGGGCATCCTGCGCCTGTCCGGGGGCGAGGCGGACCAGGGCGGCTTTGACGTGGCCGAGGCCGCTGGCCTCACCGGCCCGGACGGGGCCTCGTGATGCGTTCGGTAATTTTCGTTATGGGTTAGCAAGCAGCAACACCTTGAAGCTATGATTTTTATGAACAGAAACACATACATGTTTTTTTGTGAACGCCACACCAGGGGACCGTGGGCATGTTTTTTCGCCTGATCTTTCGCGGCATCCGCGACCTGTTCCGCCATCCCTGGCCCCAGGCCCTGACCCTGGCCGCCGTGACCCTGACCGCCTTTTTGGGCGGACTCTTCGCCATGTTCCTGCACAACCTGGAGACCGAACTGACGCGCCACCAGGGCAAGGCCCAATACCAG
>NZ_JAZHDB010000113.1:0-19932 GCF_036584575.1 Desulfolutivibrio sp. | reverse complement strand
GGTCCGGGGCGGCGTCGGCGGTTTTGGCCGCCCGGGACGCCA
This sequence comes from Desulfolutivibrio sp., assembly GCF_036584575.1. Classification (NCBI taxonomy): domain Bacteria; kingdom Pseudomonadati; phylum Thermodesulfobacteriota; class Desulfovibrionia; order Desulfovibrionales; family Desulfovibrionaceae; genus Desulfolutivibrio; species Desulfolutivibrio sp. The sequence continues at coordinate 19,890 of NZ_JAZHDB010000113.1, read as the reverse complement.
CTTTCCCCCGGATGGCGGCGCCGGGGAGAAGGCGTCCGCCGCTTGCCAGGTCGCGGCGCTCCTCGGCGGAAAAGACCCGGATGCGGCCGTATTGGCCGTCAAATCCAGGTTCGCGGGTGACATGGCCCCGCCGCATGCGGGAGACGGCCTCGCCCAGGGGCGCGAAAAATTTTCCCAGAGCGTCCGTGGGCGCATGGCGCAGCACGGTCATCTCCGGCCCGAAGGTCCTGCTTATGCGGGACAGCATGGCCTTGACCTTGCCGGTTTTGGGCCCCACGCCCAAAATCTCGCCCACGATTTCGTCTAAGGGGATCAGCGACGTGAACCCGGGCATGCCCTCGGGCGTCGCCGGAATCTGGCGGTCGGCCAGTTCCAGCACCCGGTGCAGCACCCCGCAGGTCAACGGCTTGCCGCACACCGGACATAACCCCCCCCGGGACTTGGTCTCCGTGGGCTCCATGACCACGCCGCACTCCCGATGTCCGTCCAGGTGGTATTTGCCCTCCTCGGGGAAAAACTCCACCGTTCCCAAAAATTTCGGTCCCACGCCCTCGCCGCGTAGCGCCCGGTAGATGCCCTCGTAGGATGGGTCGCCGCTTATGATGTTGCATTCCCGGGCGAGCTTTTCGCCGGAATGGGCGTCGGAATTGGAGATGAGCCGGAAGCGGTCCAGGGCGGAGAGCAGGCGGTTCATGTCCGGGTCGGACGACAGCCCCGTCTCCAGGGCGAAGATTTCCCGGGACAGGTCGCCGAAACACTCTTCGATGGAGTCGAACCCGGACTTGGAGCCGAAAAGGGAGAACCAGGGGGTCCAGATGTGGGCCGGGACCAGAAAGGCCAGGGGGTCGGACTCCAGGACCATTTCCAGGAGGTTGCGGCTGTCCAGGCCCAGGATGGGCCTGCCGTCGGACTCCAGGTTGCCCACCATGGCCAGCTTGGCGTTGAGCCGTTTGGCGGCCTCGACGCTGGGGGCGAAGACGATGTTGTGGACCTTGCGGACTTTGCCGCCGCGTTTGTAGATGGAGCTGATTTCCGCCGTGAGGATGAACCGGGCCCGGCTGGTCAGGGGTTCGCCGCCGAGCCAGGGGATTTCCGAAGACAGATCCTCGCGTTCGTCAAGGCGATAGAGCCCCGTGCCGTCCGGGACGAGTTGGGTGGTCACCTCGGCAAGCCACTTGGGGTGGGTGAAGTCGCCGCAGCCCACCACCGTCAGTCCCTTGTACCGGGCCCAAGCGGCCAGATGACGCGGGGTCAGGGCCTTGCTGGTGGCCCGGGAATAGCGGGAATGGATATGGAAATCGGCAAGATACTGATCCATGCGTCAGCCATACCCGTTCCATCCGCCCGAAGCAAGGGCGTGCGCCGACATCGCCCCTTTCTGCGGGATTCCAAAGGGCGAAGCCCTTTGGCCCCCGGAGGGTTTCCCCAACCATCCCCCCTATCGTGTCGCTCCCGTCGCCACGGCGGCGCAGTCGGCCGGATCGCCTTGCAGCTTGTCCAGGGCGTGGCGCAGGGCGGGCAAAACCGCCGCGAAGTTTTCCCGCACGGCCTTGGGGCTGCCCGGCAGGTTGACGATGATGCTCGCCCCAAGCGTCCCGGCCACGGCCCGGGAGATGGCCCCATGCGGGGTCTTGGCCAAAGACGCCGCAAGCATGGCCGCCTCGAAGCCGGGCAGGCGCTTGTCGAGGACCGCGCATGTGGCCTCGGGGGTGAAATCCCGGGGGCCAAGTCCCGTGCCGCCGGTGGTCACGATGCAGTCAAAACCCTGGGTCAGGGCCAGGTCGGTCAGAAGCGCCCGCACAAGCGCCGCGTCGTCGGGGATGATCTGCCCGCGCGTCAATCCCGCCTGTCCGGCCTCGTGCAGCATCTCGGCGATGAGCGGGCCGCTCGTGTCCGTGCGTTTTCCGGCCGCGCCCTTGTCGCTTAAGGTGATCCAGGCCAGGCTTATGCCGGAAAGGGTCGGAACAAGGCGCGTCTCGCCGTCCGGGAACAGGCAGGGCCGAAGCGCCCGGCAGGACAGGGCCGTGCGGTACAGGCCCGTGGACCCGGGCCAGAAATAGCTGCCGAGCACCTGGAGGACCGGCTCGCCGCCGCCGTCCCGGTAGATCGTCCCGGCCCTGGCTCGCAACAGGGCCGGGCCGCCCTCGGACACGCCCCGAAGCGTCCGGTCGGTAAGCGTGGCCGAGTCGGGATCGACCAGGAGCAACCCCTCCCCTTGGACCGCCTCGAAGGGGCCGTGGACCAGTATGTTCGTCTGCGTCATGCCCATGGACATCCGCCTTTGTGGTTTGTGTGTTGCATGTTGGGCCAAGCGCTTTTACACTCTCCCGCGCCGCCGCGCCGAAACGGGCGGGTCATCGCCTGGGGCGGCCCGGCGGCCAATATACGCGAAAAGGGGCACCTTCATGAAGGGAATCATCCTGGCCGGCGGCTCCGGCACCAGACTCTACCCCATCACCCGGGTGGTCAGCAAACAACTGTTGCCCATCTACGACAAGCCCATGATCTATTATCCCCTGTCCGTGCTCATGCTGGCCGGGATCAGGGAAATCCTCATCATCTCCACCCCCACCGACCTGCCGCGTTTCGAGGAGATGTTCGGCGACGGCTCCCGGATCGGTCTGTCCCTGTCCTACAAGGTGCAGGAGCGGCCCGAGGGACTGGCCCAGGCCTTTCTCCTGGGCAAGGAGTTCATCGGCAAAGACCCCGTGTGCCTGGTGCTCGGGGACAACATCTTCCACGGCCACGGCCTGGCTGCCGTGCTGCAACGCTCGGCCAAACTGACCTCGGGCGGCATCGTCTTCGGCTACAAGGTGCGCGACCCCAAACGCTACGGCGTGGTGGAATTTGACGCAGGCCACCACGTCATCAGCATCGAGGAAAAGCCCGAGCGGCCCAAGTCCAAATACGCCGTCACGGGGCTCTATTTCTACGATAACGACGTGGTCGCCATCGCCGAGGGCCTCACACCCTCACCCCGGGGCGAACTGGAAATCACCGACGTCAACAACGCCTATCTGCGGCGCGGCGACCTCAAGGTGGAATTTCTTGGGCGCGGCTACGCCTGGCTGGACACCGGCACCCACGAATCCCTGCTCCAGGCCGCAAGCTTCGTCCAGGTGGTGCAGGACCGCCAGGGCGTCAAGGTCTCCTGCATCGAGGAGATCGCCTACCGCATGGGCTACATCGACGCCGACACCCTGGAGCATCTGGCCGCCGACATGCTCAAAAACGACTACGGCCAATATCTGATGGAAGTGGTCAAGGAGGCCCGGGAGGCATAGCCCTGGAGATCGCCGACCAGGGACGGCGCGGCCGGGCCGGGCCGGTAAAAGGGGTTTTCCTGACGGCGCCCCCGGCGGCTTCGCCGTCGTGGGCGGTTGCGGCCCTCCGGTTTCGTCGAAACCGGAGGGCTGTCGTCATTTCAGGAGACCCGGGAGGGAGAGCCCGCCGCCTTACGCCCCGCCCCGTTCTCCGGTCACCACGAACACCGGATCGCTGGTTATGGTCTGGCGGATGTGCGGGTCGTCCGTGGGCCGCCACCAGTTGCGGAGGCTGGTGGCGGCCAGGTCGGCAAACGATCCCGTGTCGAGCACAAGCGCCGCGACCAGGCCCAGGCGTTCGAAGGGGTGCAGGTCCGGCCAGACGGTCGTGACCTTCTGCGGAAACCAGCGGTCGGAGAACCCCACGCACAGCCTGCCGCCGGGCCTGAGCACCCGGGCGCACTGCGCCATGACCTCCCGGGGCCGGGCCAGGTATTCCACGGACAGGCTGAGGAACACGGCGTCGAAGGCGGCGTCCGGGAAGGGCAGGACGGGATCGCCGTTTACGTCGTGGAGCACGCGTTCGGCCAGGCGCGGGTTGGCGGCCATCTCCCGGGCGTTGAGGCCAAGGCCCGTGACATGCAGCCCCGGCAAAGCGATATCCGCCTCCAGGGGCAGGTGCGAGGCCACGGAGCTCATGAGGTCCAGGACGGCCATGCCTGGGCGCAGGTGCGTTGCGTAGACGCCGGTCAACAGGGCGTCGGCCTGGGCGTCGATGTGCCCGAAAAGGCGCGGCTGCGCGTAGAAATCGGCGTCCGGCGAGGCGTCCGGCCGGGACAGGGCGTCGCCGGAGAGAAAATCCGTGGGCATGCCCGGCAGGGGCGACTGCATGCCCGGGCCGTAGTCCGCCATCTCCTCCAGCCAGCAGAACAGATGCCCGCCCGTGTCCGAGGCCTTGGGCGCGAGGTGGCGCACCGTGGCCGCAAGCGTAAACGGTCGCCCGGCCAGGGGATGGTTCAGGTCCAGGGTCAGGCTGTCCGCGTCCATGGCCACGATGCGGGCCGGGCGGAGGTCCTGCGGAAAGACGCCGCACAGTCCGGCAAAAAGCCCGCGCGGATAGAAACGCCCCAGGCGCGGTTCGATGTGACGTCCGGCCACGGTTTTGGATGTGAAGGAACTGCGCGGCAGACGTTTGACCATGTCGTCGCGGCGGGCCGGGATGGCATGGCCAGGGGCATACGCGCAGGACGCCGTCTCTCCCACGGCCAGACCTTCCAGGCGTTCGCGCAGGCCGGGAGGGAAGATGTCGCGCCAGGGATTGACCTTGCGGGCCAGATACCGCTCCTCGTGGCGGGCGGTCTCGTCGCGCCAGGACAGGGAGAGTTCGAGGGTGGCGACGTGGGTGTTGTCGATGCGGGACACGGGTTCCTTCTTTGCTCACCCTGGTTTGGGTTCATAGGTTGATGGGATATGTCCCGGCGCGCGGCAAGCGCGCGTGGGACGGTTTTGGGTTGGATTTACAGCAGGCGACGGCCGACCAGGAAAACGTCGGACCATGGCCGGAAGGCCGTGCCCGAAACGTCACGGCAGCGTCTCTGCGGCCAGCGGCTTGGACGCGCTCTCAGACATAATCCCGCCTGCGGCGTGGTCAAGGCCCCTTGTCGCCGCAATGCGAAACGCCCCGCGCGGGCGGGGCGTTTGGATCGCGCAAACGGCAAGAAGAAATGCTCAGCCCGCCGCGCCCGTGCCCAGCACGAACCCCTTGGCGGCGCCGCCGGTGGATGACGGGGTGCCGGCGATCTTGGACAGATACACGTCGCCCAGGTTGGCGATGTGGCTGCCCACGTTGTCGAAGTGGTTGAAGTGGGCCTGCTCCTCGTCGATGATGGCCTCGAAGAGCTTGACCGTCACGTTGTCGCCCATGTCGCGACAGATCTGCAAAAACTGGTTGTAGGCGTCGATGGTGTCGTCTTCCAACTTGGTGTCGAACGGGAAGATCGCCCGCACGTCCTGGGCCTTGACCACCTTGTCCGTAAAACCCGTTGCAGGCTCGCCGCCAAGCTCCTTGATGCGTTCGGCAAACTGCTCGGCGTGACGCATCTCGTCGATGGCGATGAGCTTCATGTTCTTGGCCAGTTCGCCGTAATCCATGGAATCCAGGCCGTAATGCTGGTTCATATACTGGGTGATGGCGTACAACTCCATGCTCCTGGCCTTGTTCAAGACCTCGATGACCTTCTCGCGACGCGAGTCCTTGTCCGAAACAGCTTTCGCCATGACTGTCCTCCTTTTTTATGCCAATAATATGCACTTTGCCGCTGTTACTCAACAATTACCCGAGGCTGCCGCCCCGAGCGCAATCGGGGCTGCCGCCCCGTACCCCGCCCGGGGGAAATCATTTCCCCCGGACCCCCTGACTCCGGGCGTTTTGCCCGGCGCGTCGCGCCGGGCAAAACGCCCGGAAAGCCAGGTGGTACGGAGAATATAATCTCTCCCGCGCCCGGCCGCGAAGCGCGACACAGTTTTTGGAAGGGGGGTCCAGGGGGCCTCCCCTTCTTTATTCGGCTGTGGCCTTGGCGCGCTCCTCCTGGCTCATGGCGGCGAGTTTTTTCACTTCGGCCAGCGGCAGGCCGAGGCCCTTGGCCACGCCTGCGCCGTAGTCCGGGTGCGCCTTGTAGAACAGGGCGCACTGGCGCAACTGGATGCGTTTTTGTGCGCCGCCGAGGTGCTCCACGATGTTGCCGATGAGGTTTGCGCGATCCTGGTCGGTCATGACCTTGGAAAAAAGCGCCCCGGGCTGCACGAAGTCGTCGTTTTCATGGCCGTAGGGGGTGCGGTTCGCCGTGCCTTCCACGGGGAAGGGCGGCTCCAGGGCCTTTTCGTCCGGGCCGGGGCCGCCGAAGCTGTTGGGCCAGTAGTTGGGGCCGGAGCCGCCGCCGTCGTCCACGCGCATGAAGCCGTCGCGCTGGTAGCTGGTTTCCGGGCGGCCCTTGGGCGCGTTGACCGGGATGAGGTGGTAGTTGGGGCCTAAGCGGTGCAGGTGGGTGTCGTGGTAGGAGAAAAGCCGGGCCTGGAGCATCTTGTCCGGCGAGGCGGCGATGCCCGGCACGAGATTGCCCGGGCCGAACGCGGCCTGCTCCACCTCGGCGAAGTAGTTCACGGGGTTGCGGTTGAGGGTGAATGTGCCGACCACGATAGGCGGCACGTCGGCATGCGGCCAGACCTTGGTGATGTCCATGATGTCGAAGCGGTATTTGAGGCCTTGCTCATAGGGCATGATCTGCATTTCCAGGGTCCAGGAGGGGAACTCGCCCCGGGCGATGGCGTCGTGCAGGTCGCGGGTGGCGTGGTCCGGGTCTTTGGAGCGCATGGCCGCCGCTTCCTGGCGGGTGAGGTTTTTTATGCCCTGGTCGGTCTTGAAGTGATACTGCACCCAGAAACGTTCGCCCTTGGCGTTATACCAGACGTAGGTGTGGCTGGAGTAGCCGTTCATGTTGCGGAAGGTGGCCGGGGCGCCGCGATCCGAGAACAGCACCGTGACCTGGTGGATGGATTCCGGGGTGAGCGACAGGAAATCCCAGAACATGTCCGGGTCTTTGCAGTTGGTGGCCGGGTTTCGTTTCTGGGTGTGGATGAAGTCCGGGAACTTCAAGGGGTCGCGGATGAAAAAGACCGGGGTGTTGTTGCCCACGAAGTCGTAATTGCCGTCCTCGGTGTAGAACTTGACGGCGAACCCGCGCGGGTCGCGTTCGGCGTCGGCCGAGCCCTTTTCGCCGCCCACGGTGGAGAACCGGGCGAAAATCTCGGTTTTTTTGCCCTTGGTCAGGAATTTGGCCTTGGTATAGCGCGAGACATCGGCGGTGCATTCGAAGACGCCGTGGGCCCCGGCGCCTTTGGCATGCACCACGCGCTCGGGGATGCGTTCGCGGTCGAAGTGGGCCAGCTTCTCCAAAAGATGCGCGTCCTGCATGAGTACAGGGCCGCGCTGCCCGGCGGTCAGGCTGTTTTGGTCATCGCCCACGGGGATGCCGAAGGCCGTGGACAGGGTGGATTTCTTCTTTGCCATGGCGTTCTCCTTGGGTTGAGGTTGCGGGGGCGTTAGATCTTTGAGAAGACGGATTTTCCGGTCGTCGCGACCATAAACGTGGACCTATTCTTTATGGAGAATTGTTCTCCGTTGCAAGCAAAAAGAGAAGATCCGCCGGGGCGAAAAAATTTTAAATTCAGGGCTGGCCGGGTTACTTGCCGCCCTTGCCGGTGCGCGCGTAGACGCCTTCGAGGATCATCCCCTGGCCCTTGCAGTAGACGTGAAAGCAGGTTGGCGCGGCGTCGAGGATCACGGTGCGGTCCTCTAGGCGCAGGCGGATCTCGCAGCCCGGGTTCATGGCGTCGCGGCAGGTGATGACGTTGCTTTTGACCGTGGACTGGAACTCGAACATGCAGGAGTCGGCCTTGGCCTTGGGGTCTTTGAAGGACATCACGCCCCATATCCGGTCCACGGGTTGTCCGGCCTTTTCCGAGGGGGCCAGAAGGAGCTTGATGGTGGCCCGGGGGTCGGAGGAATGGACGTAGAGGCCGGAGATGGTGTCGGGGGCAAGCGTCTGGGCCATGGCCGGGAGCGTCGCGGCCAGGACGAGGCACAGGGCCAGGAGCAGGCGGCAGCCGGTCGGTTTGGGGCGTCTGGCATGGGGCATGGGGGGCCTCCAAGGACGATGTATGAGGATTTTGACGACTATCCTCCCCATAGACCAGCCCGATGGAAAGAACAACCCGAAGATTTGACGCGGTGGGGAGGGGGAGGGTAGATGAGGCCGAGAGTCGTTTCAACCGGGAGGGAGCCATGGCGCGGGGTATCGTAGGACTGATGTTGCGTGCGGCGGCGCTTTTCGCCGCGTTGGCCGGGGTGGCCCTTGCGGGCGGGCAGGGGGGGGCGCTTCTGTCCAAGGGACAGACCATCTACGTGCCGGTCTATTCGCACATCTACCACGGCATCAAGGCCCGGCCGTTTAACCTGACGGTGACCGTGAGCGTGCGCAACACCGACCTGAGAAGACCCATGACCGTGCTCGGGGCGGACTATTACGACACCGAGGGCGGGCTGGTGCGGCATTTTCTGGACAAGCCTGTGACCCTGCCGCCGCTGGGGACGCGGGAGTTCATCGTGGACGAGCGCGACGAGGCGGGCGGCTCCGGGGCCAACTGCATCGTGCGCTGGTCGGCGGCCGAGGCCATCAACGTCCCGGTGGTGGAGGCGGTGATGATCGGGGCCAGCTCCAACCAGGGGATTTCCTTTGTCTGCGCCGGGCGGGTGATCGAGGAATGAGCACCTTTCTGGGGTTCGACACGGCCAAGGCCTGGGACTACGAAAACGGCTTCCACCTGACCTCGGACATCACGCGCCTGGGCAAGATCGCGGCCCATTTCGAGCTGTACCGGATGATCACCGGGCTGCCCGGCCATGTGGTGGAGCTTGGAGTGTTCAAGGGCTGTTCGCTTTTGCGCTTCGCCACGTTTCGGGAGCTTCTGGAGTCGCCCCGGTCGCGAAAGATCATCGGGTTCGACGCCTTCGGGGCCTTTCCGCAGCCGGACGCGCGGGACGCCCATGCCGCCGCCGACCAGGCCTTTGTGGCGGGCTGGGAGCGTGGGGCCGGGCAGGGCATCTCCGTTGCACAACTGCGCGGGGCGCTGGAGCATAAGGGCATCGGCAACGTGGAGCTGGTGGCCGGGGACATCCGGCAGACGTTGCCCGCCTGGGTGACGGCGCATCCGGCGGCCCGAGTGGCGCTATTGCATATCGACACGGACGTGCGCGAGCCTGCGGCGCTTGGGCTTGAGCTTTTGTACGACCGGGTGGTTCCGGGCGGGGTCGTGGTGCTGGACGACTACGGCACGGAGTGCGGCGGCACGGCGGCGGTGGAGGAATTTTTCGCCGGACGAGGGGTGAGGCTTCGCAAACTGCCCTTTTCCCATGAGACGCCGGTGTTCGTGGTCAAGGAATAGGGCGGGCCGCTGCCGTTTGGGCGCGGCCAGGCCCGATCCGCACGACGGCACAGTGATGGTCGGCCAGCCGCTCCCGCTTGGGCGTGGCCAGGCCGTTTCGCCTGCAACCTGAAGGAGAACCGCCATGTCGCGTTGCGCGCGCATTCGTCCGGCAGTTTTTTTCGCAGTCATCGCGGCGCTTTTGCTGTCGACCCCGGGGACGCCGGTCCTGGCCGGGCATCCCATCGACGCCGCCTTCGAGGCGTGCCGCCAGAAGGCCATGGACACTGCGAGCATCGGCCAATGCACCACGACGGCCAGGCAGCAGTGGGACAAGGAGCTCAACGCGGCCTATGCGGCGCTCATGCAGGCCCTTGAGCCCGGGGCCAGGGAGGCGCTCAAGGCGTCGGAGAGGGCCTGGATCGGCTTCCGGGACGCGGAGATAAAATTTTTGCGGGAGCGTTTCTCCACCCAGGACGGGACCATCTGGCCCCTGGTGGAGGAGGCGCAGGTTGTGGACCTGACCCGCAAGCGGGCCATCCAACTGCGCTGCTACGGGAAGATGATGGATATGGAGGGGCCGCCGGACGCGGAGTGCCCGTGAGGGTGCGGCGGGCGCGGCAATGGCGGTAGCGACGACAACGAGGCCCCCCGGAATCGGGGGGCCTTTCGTTTTCAGGGGTTGGGACAGATTCTCTCAACCCAGCCTGTCACCATAACGAACGATCAACGCCTCTGTCTGCATCCCTGACGAACCGCCCGACCCAAATCGCTTCCGATTGCCTCCCCCCCGTCATCCCACGCCTCCTGCACCATCCCGCGTGCGGGACACCGCCGCCGCCAGCTCGATCACAATTTTGGTAAAATCAGTGCTGTTCCGCAAGGCTTTCTCTGTTCCCTTCACGGCGGTTCGAGCGATGGTTATGTTAATAGAATAGTATTTCACCAGAAATAGGCATGAAAAAAAGCATTTGAAGAATGCGATAATGGCCGGTATATGGGGTATGGTGGTTTTTAGAAGAAAAACCGGGGGCGTGAATGATCGTCAAAATGGACGTGAACAGACTCGCCGTTGGCATGTACGTCGTCGATACCGGCCTGTCCTGGCTGGAATATCCGTATCTCTTCTCCAGCCAAGGGCCGATCACGAGCGAGAAAACCATCCAGGCCATCACCTCGGAAGGTTATGCCGAGGCCTTCATTGACACCCAACGAAGCGGTTTCGACGACGACGCCACCCGGCGCCTGTCCGGGGGGACGCTTTTCAAAGAGGCCTTCACGGGACAATCGTCGCCCGCTTCAGCGTCCGGCATCTCCGTCCCCATGGCGCAGGAGCTTCCTGCCGCCAGGAAGGTCTACGAGGACGCCCTGGCCTTCGCCAAGGATTTCATCCACAAGGCGTACCAGGAAAAAAGCGTGGATTTCGAGCGATCCGAGGCCTTCGTAAGCGACGTCATCTCCAGCGTCTCCCGCAACCGCGAGACCCTGACCGGACTGTGCAAGCTGCGGTTCTATGATGAATATTCCTACACCCACAGCATCAACGTGACGGTCCTGGCCACGGCCTTCGGGCAGTATCTCGGCCTTCCCGGGGACGAACTGCACCCCCTGGGGCTGGGGGCGCTTTTCCATGACATCGGCAAGGCCAACATCCCCCGCGAGGTGCTCAACAAGCCAGGCCGCCTCGACGCCCGGGAATTCCAGGTGATCAAGCGCCATCCCCTGGAGAGTTACGTGATCCTGAAGGGCATGGGGGCGCTGACGCCCAAGGTGCTTTCGGCCATCGTCGAGCACCACGAGAAATACGACGGCAGCGGATATCCGCGCGGCATAGGGGGCGAGGAGGTCTCCATGTTCGCCCGGATCATCAGCCTGGCCGACGTCTACGACGCCCTGACCAGCGAGCGGGTCTACAAGAAGGGCATGCCCCCGGCCCAGGCCCTGGGGGTCATGTACGGCATGCGCGAAAAGGATTTTCACCCGACCATGGTCGAGCGTTTCATCAAATGCCTGGGCATCTACCCCGTCGGCAGTTTCGTGCGCCTAAGCGACAGCCGCTATGGGCTGGTCTGGGCCTCCAACGCCCTGGCCCCGCTTTTCCCCACGGTCAAGGCCGCCTTCGACGACGCCCTGCGTCCCATACCGGCCGAATTCGTGGATCTGGCCGAGCCTGGCCTCGCCTCGGCGGGACCGCCCCTGACCATTGCGGAGGCGGTGGACCCGCGTCGCTTCAATATCGACATCTCGGCCGTCATGAATTGACCGGGGTGGCGGCCAGCCCGGACCGAAGCCGTCGGGGGGACACGGCGATCATGGTGAGACCGGTTTTTCGCCCGTGTCCGTAAGCCGCGGGAAGGGGGATATGCGGATGAAGCATTCCAGGCGAAGTTTTCTCAAGATGGCGGCCCTGTCCGGAGGGGCCGTGGCCGCCGCCGGGATCGGCATTCCCTACGTCCTGGGCGAATCCGCGCTGGCTTTCGATCCCAACGACAGCTACTGGGCGCTGGAAAGCCCCCTGACCAGTCCGCCGTTGCGGGAGGATCTGACCGTCGATGTCGCCATCATCGGGGGCGGGTACACTGGCCTTTCCAGCGCCTGGCATCTTGCTCGGCGCTCCCCGGGGCTGGGCATCGTCCTGCTGGAGGCGCGCCAAGCCGGGCATGGCGCTTCGGGAAGACATGGCGGCATGGTGCTGCCGCAAACGGGTGTGGAATCCTTCGAGGTCGCCCACGATCTGGAAACCCACAAACTGGTTTATGATTTGACCGTAAACGGCATGAAGACACTGCAAAAGCTGATTCGGGAAACGGGCGTGGAGTTCGATTTGCAGTTGGACGGATATGTTCATGCCGTTTACGATGAAGAGGATCTTCCCTATTATGAAGAATATGTGGAAGAGGCCAATAGTGTCGGGATTCCCCTGGAATTGATGGATGAAGAGGAGACCGCCCGGGAGCTTGGCACGGACATGTTCGCGGGCGGGGTTTACGATCCAAATGGCGGCTCGGTGCATGCCATGAAGCTGGTCAAGGCGCTCAAGACGGCGGCCGAAGGCGCGGGCGTGCGCATCTTTGGGGATAGCCCGGTGGCGCACATCGAGGAAGGCGAGACGATTGTCCTGCGCATCGGAGATGGAAACCACACCGTGCGGGCCAAGGCCATTGTCCTGGCGACCAACGCCTACACATCCAAACTGGGGTACTTCACAAGCCGGGTCATGCCGGTGCATGCCCAGATGGCGGTCACGCCGCCCCTGACCGGCAGGCAGCTTGCCGAGATTGCCTGGCGAAGCCGCCTGCCGTTTTTCGACTCCCGGAACGCCCTCTTTCACCTGGTGCTGACGCCGGACAGCCGCATCGTCATCGGCGGCGGCAGCGCGGAGTATTTTTTTGGCAACGATGTGCGGTATCGCGGCAATCTGCCCGCAATAGGCGATATGATGCGCAAGGAGCTGGTGCGCATGTATCCCGCACTGTGCGGCATCCGGTTCGAGTATGTCTGGAACGGGCTTCTGGGGATGTCCTTTGATGGCGCGCCGAGCGTCGGCGTGACCGGAAAGCATCGCAACATCTATTACGGATTGGCGTACAGCGGGCAGGGGGTCAACCTGTCGATCCTTTTTGGCGAGGTCATTGCCGCGTTGCACCAGGGGGAAGAACATCCCTGGATGGAGACGCCGTATGCGGGAGGTTCGTTTCCGTACATCCCGCCGGAACCGTTTCGGTGGCTCGGTGCGCAAGTGGCATTGAAATATTACGACTGGGAAGACAAGCGCTAGCAGCAAACGGGACGGCTTCAGGGTTTTTCCCCAAACGTCACCCTCGGCAGGCCCCGGCCAAAGAGGCGTTTCAACGCCTGAAGCGGCGGGTTTCCTGCGAAAAGGCACGGGCGGACATGGCCGTGCGCCTCACGTCTCCCCGCCGCCGTCCCCGCCGCACAGTCCCGCGAACTCGCACCAGTCGCAGGCCCGCGACGGCGTCGGCGCGAAGCGCGGGGCCGCGACGATGTGCCGCACCAGGTAGTCCACGAGCACCGGCGTGCGCATAAGTATCGCCTCCCGGCGCACCTCGGGGGGCGACTTCTCCCCGAAAAGCCCGCACTCCTCGCCGCTTCGCCGCAACTCCACGCAGGCCGCCTCAACGGGCGTCTCCCCCGTGGCCTTGGCGTACAGGTGGGCGTACAGCGGCAACTGCACGCTTTGCACCCGGTCGCGCACCTCGCACAAAAGCCCCTCGTCCTCACAGGCGGCCGGGTCGCCCAGCCGCCCCCAGAACCCCTCGTCCTCCCACAGGGCCGCCCCGGGCTTGCGCGGCTTGCCGGTCTTGTAGTCCAGGATGACGATGCCCGGCGCCCGGCGATCCGCCCGGTCCACGATGCCGGTGAAAAGCCATTCCCGCCCGGCCCCGGGCAGGCTCAGGGACAGCCGCGTCTCCAGGGACAGCGGCGTGGTGCGGGGCATCCCGGCCACATAGCGGCGCAGCCGCTCCCGGCAGGTTCGGGCCAGCACCAGCCGTCCGTCCGGCGGCAGGGCATGGAAAAAGGGCGCGGCGGCCAGCGCGGCGTCCAGGCGGGAAAAAAGCGGTTCGAGGCCGATGTGCGTCCCGTCGATCTCCCGGCCCACAAGGGGGGCGAAGGTCGCGCGCAGCACCTCGTGCACCAGGGTGCCGAGCCCGGCGGCGTCGCCTTCCTCGGCCACCTCGTCCAGGGGGGCCAGCCGCAGCACCCGGCCGTAATAAAATCGCAAGGGGCAGATCAGATAGGCGTCGAGGAAGCTGGCGGACAGGGGCTTTTCCAGAACCCGGTCCAGGGCCGCGCGCACGGCCGGGGTCTTTTCCACCGAGGCGTCTTGCGGGGCGATGGCCCGCAGGGGCAGGGACACGGTGAAAAGCGGCGGATCGCCGGGCTTTATGACCTCGCCGCGCCGTTTCTCCATGCCCCACAAAAGCTGCTCCACGAACCGGCTGCGCATGGGCTTGTCGTCGAACAGCCCCGTGCTCTGCACGCCCGCCCGGTAGAAGATCACCACCTCCGAGGCCCCCATGATCAGCCGGTAGAAGGTGTAGGCGGCCACGGCGTCGCGCTGGCGGCTGTCGGACAGGCCCAGCAGATGGCGCAGGGCGTCGGGCAGGAGCGGATCGTGGGGGGCCACGCCGGGCAGGCGGTCCTCCACGGCGTCGAGCAGATAGATGCGCGAAAAGGACAAAAGCCGGGTTTCCAGCATGCCCATGACCTGGAGCCCGGACAGGGGCTCGGCCTCGAAAGCCGCCCTCTCGGCCGAAAGCAGCCCGCGCAGCAGGGTGTAAAGGGTGCGGGCGGGGAACGGCTCGTCGGCCAGATCCCCGCCGCGAAGCGCCGGGATCACCCCGCTGGTGACCCGAAACAGGCACTCGGCGTCGATGAGGAACCGCTCCCAGATGTCCCCGGCGTGGGCCTCGTCGAGCAGAAGCCCGGCCAGCCCGGCCAGGGCGTCGCCCAGTTCGCGCGGGGTCTTCACATCCTCGAAGGCCCCCAGGCAGACGGCAAGCACCCGCTCGGCCAGCGCCTTGGCGGCCGTCAGGTCGGCGGTCGCCGCATCCGGGTCATTGGTATCGGCATCGGCCCCGGGCGGCGGCAGGGCGAAGGGGTCCAGGTGGGCGCCGCCCTGGCGCACGAGGCGTTCCCAGGCGGAAAAAAGCGGCCGCAGGGGCTGCGTTTCGCCCGTTTTGAGCATTTTCAGGTAGGGATGGCGCAAAAAGGCCACCACCTCGCGCCAGGCGTAGCGCCCGGGGCCGAGGCGCGTCTCCTGCAGGCGCAGGATGGTCTCGATCAGGCGGCTTATGGAGGACCGGGCCAGGGGATAGCCCATGCTGATGTTCACGTCGCGCCGGGGCAGGTGGTGCAATACGGGCATCAGAAGCCCCGTGTCCGGCAGGACCACGGCCGTGTCGGCGGTGTCCGGGGCCTGGGCCAGCTCCCGGCTAAACGCCACCAGTTGGGAATGCAGGTCGTAGCCCTCGTAGAAGCGGATGGTCTTGGCGGCCAGCAGTTCGTCGGCCCCAAGGGGCGCGGCCGCGGGGAAAAGGGGAAGCTGCAGGGCGTCGTCGGCCCGTTTGCGGCGGCCCGAGGCGGGGCGCGAGGGAAGGGTCTGGCCGTGCAGCACCACGGGCGCGGCGAACCGGCGGGCCAGATCCGTAAGCTCCCGGCAACTGAAGTGGGCCCGGGCCGGGTCCGTGGCCAGCAAGGGGTCGGCGTGCCACAGCATCTCCAGGCGTCCGGCCGTAAAAAGGGTCCGGAAGATTTTTTCCTCGCTCCCTGACGGGGCGAAAAAGCCGCAGGCGAACAGACGATCCCCGGCCAGCCGCGCCGACGCAGCCTCCGGGTCTTCGGCGGCCAAGGCCTGGCACAGCCCGGGCGTGGCCGTGCCGCCGGCCAGCAGGCGGCGGCGGTAGGCGGCGTGGATGGCCTTGAGGTTCTCCAGGATGGCCGCGGCCTGGGGCAGGACGTCGGCGGCGGCGTGGTCGATGTTCCGGGGGGCCACGCCGTGGCGGAAAAGCTCCTCGCAAAGCTCCGCCAGGCGCAGGCCCCAGGGGAAAAAACGGTGCAGCTCGGTGGGAAAGACCCGTTCTCCGGTCCAGGGGACGTCGCCCAGGCCCTTTTGCAGATCCTGCACCACGGCGTGCAAAAGCCCCACCCGCCCCAGGGGATCGAGCAGACGTAAGGGATGGCCGTGGATGACCCGGCCAAGCTCGGCCAGCCATTGGTCCACGGCGGCGATTTTGGGCAGCAGGCAGGGCTTGTCCAGCCCGGGGTGGGCGGCCAGCCGGTCGATGAGAAACCGCCCGGCCCGGCGCAGGGGGAAAAGCACCGTGACCTGGCGGAAATCCCCGGCCGTGGCGGCCAGGAGCCGTTCGGCCACGGCGTCGATGAAGTCCCGGTCCCAGGGAACCAGCAGGATGGACGGCCGGGAGGAGGGTGCTGCTTTGGACATGGCTTACTCCGGGTTCACCCAGACCGCGTCGCGGCGGTCCAGGTAGAGCAGCAGGCCGCGCAGGCGGGTTTTTCCGGAGTCCGCGCCGAAGCGGGCCGTGTGTTCGGGCAGGCGGGCGGCCAGGCGCAGGTAGCGGCGCACCTGGGCGGCGTGGTCCGGGGACGGCGCGCCGGTCTTGAAATCCGCCACCAGGGTATGGTCTTGGGCGAAGACCAGAAGGTCCGGGCGGTGCTTGTGGCCGCCCTCGTCCAGGATGTCGCGCTCGGATAGGCCGCGCGCCAGGTGTCCGGCCATGTCCGGGAGCGAAAGCAGCCAGGCCAGGCCGCCCGCGATGTCTTGGGCCACGTCCTCGGTCTGGCGCGGGTCCGGGGGGGCGCAGTCGCGTTCGGCCAGGGCCTCCCGGGCGGCGGCCAGGGGCGCCCCGGGGTCGGCCAGGTCCAGGCGGCGCAGGGCCTCCACGGCGGCATGGGCGGCCAGCCCCCGTTTTTTCTCCGTGAACCCCAGGCTGTCGCGCACGTCGCGCACGGAGTTGCGGTAGACCTTAAGCCGCATGATCCAGGCCAGGGGCGGCTCGACGGCCCCGGCGTCCGGTCTGGCGTTCGGCCCGGCCGCTTCGGGCCCCGCCGCTTCAGGGAGGTCGGGGCCGTGGCCTGCCTGTGGCGCCCCGGCAGGGATGGCCGACGCAGCCTCGGTCGGCGGCTCGCCAAAAAAGGCCGTGTCGTCCGCAATGCCCATCAGGCGCAACAGCGCGTCCGCCGCCCGGGTCACGGGGTTTTTCCCGGCCAGGGGGAAGGTGGGGAAAAACAGGTGCAGCTCCCGGGCGGCCCGGGTCCAGGCCACATACAGCAGATGCATCTGCTCCAGGCAGGCCTCCACCCGGCGCACCCGCTGGGGTTCGCCCATGGCCTCGCACATGGGAACCAGGGCCTCCCCGTCCTCCATGGCGATGCGTCCGAAATCCGCCGGGGGATCGGCCCGGAAATGGTGGAAGGGCACGATGACCGCCGGATATTCCAGGCCCTTGGCCTTGTGCATGGTCAGAACCCGCACGGCCTCCACATGTTCGGGCTGGGGGGCCTTTTCCTCGAAGCCGCTTTGGGTCCACCAGGACAAAAAGGACGAAATCGACCCTGCGCCGCGCTCCTCGGCCAGATAGAGCACCTCCAAAAACCGACGCACGAAGGCCTCGTCATCCGGGCGGCGGGCCAGCACCCCATAGGCGGCCACAAGCTCGCGCACCAGATCGTAGGCCCCGGTCAGTCCGGCCTGCCGGGCGTAAGGGCGCACCAGCCGTCGCCAGACGTCAGGAAAATCGCGGGAAAAGGCCGCCGCCAGGCCCCCCCGGCGTCCGGCCTGGCCGGAGTCGGCCGCCCAGTCGTGGATTGCGGCCGCAGACAGGCCCGACACCGGCGCGAACAGCTCCGGGGAGCTTATGAAGGTGAAAAAGGCCAGGTTGTCGCCGGGATAGTCCACAAAGGCCAGAAAGGCCGCCAGGGCTCGGATCAGCGGATGGTCGGCCAGGCGCAGGCTGTTTTCCGTGACCACCGGGATGCCCGCCTCCACCAGCCAGCGGCTGATCCGCTCGGCCTGGGGGTTGGTGCGGGCCAGAATGGCCACCCCCGACGGCCCGAGCCGGGGCAAAAGGTCGGCGGTCAAAAGCTCCAGGCAGGCCTCGCGGGCGCTGGCGGCATAGTCCGGGGCCAGGTCTCCCGGCAGGCGGCGCAGGCTGACCCGGCCCAGGGGCGCCTCCCTGTCCGGGGGCAGGGCCTGGACGCAGTCGGCATAGGCCGCCGTCAGCCGCCGGGCCAGTTCCCGGCGGTCCCCCTCCGGGGCCTTGCCCAGGAGCTCGCCTGCGGCCGACAGGGCGGCGCCGGGGTCGGCCAAAAGTCCGAAGAAGCGGTTGTTGAAGTCCACCACGGCCCTGGAGCTGCGCCAGTTGCAGGGCAGGGTCTCGTCCGAGACGGCCGCCAGTTGGTCGAGGCCCGAGGCGGTCACGGCCGTGTCGAAGAGTTGGGCCGCGCCGCCGCGCCAGCCGTAGATGGCCTGCTTGACGTCGCCCACATAAAAGAGCCCGCCGCCCCTGGACAGACATTCGGCGGACAAAAGGTCGAGTACGCCCCATTGGCTTATGCTCGTGTCCTGGAATTCGTCGATGAGCAGATGCGTCAGCCGCGTGCCCATGCGGCACCAGGCGTCGGGCACTCCCCCGCCGCCGCCAAGGGCCTGTCCCACCCGGGAGGGCCACAGGGACGCGGGCAACAGGCTCTCCTCACGGATCATCTCCGGCAGTCCGTCCAGAAGCCGCCCGGCCAGGGCCACGAACGGCAGCCAGTCCAGGGCGGCGGCATACAGGGGGATGTCCTGTCTGGCCCGGGCATGCAGGGTGAGGAAGGTCCGGTGCAGGGCGTTAAGCGCCTCCCCGGCCCGGTCCCGGGAGGTCTTTTTCAGGCAGTCGGCCACGTCCTCCTTGCCCGCATAGGCCGAATCCGGCGGCGCGGTCATCTCCGCAAGCTCGGCCACCCGCTCCAAAAGCCTGGCGTAGTGGCTCACGGGCTCGACGCCAGCGGCGTCCATCTGCTCCAGGAGCGTGCGGGCGGTGGTGCGCAGGGCGGCGGACAGCCGGGCGGAGGATTGATGGATGCCCGCCCCCCCGGCGTCCGGCAGGGGGCCGGTGCTGGCGGCCAGGTGGTCGAAGACCCGGCGCAGGCGCTCCAAAACGGCCTGCCGGGTGAGGAATCCGGTCTGCCCCTGCCGGGCCACGCTGTCGGCGGCCTTTTCGAACAGCCCGGCCAACGCCGCATCCCCGGCGTCCAGGCGGGCGGCCAGCCGGTCGAAGAGGGGATCGAAGAGCCGGGCGTTGTCGAAAACCGTCTCGAAATCCGGGGAAAGGCCCATGTCCAGGGAGAAAAGACGCAACAGAAGCGACAGCAGGCTGTCGATGGTGCGCACGTTGAGCCGTCCGGCGTGGCGCAAAAGCAGATCCAGCTCCCGGGCGGCCTTGCGGGAGCGCCGCCGCCCCTCGGGGTCCGTATCCCGGCGCATGGCCAGGGTCTTGAGCAAGGTCACCACCCGGGCCTTCATCTCCGTGGCGGCCTTGTTGGTGAAGGTGATGGCCATGATGTCGCCTGCGCCGTAGAGCTCCGGGGCGTTTTGCGAGACGGCGGCCCTGCCGCAGGACGGGGGCGGGGCGGCCTCGGAGGCGGCCAGCAGCAGGTCCACGAATCGCCCGGTGAGGCGGTGGGTTTTGCCGGAACCGGCGGATGCCTTGACCCGTTCGATCATGCCGGGCCTCCCTGGCCGCTTCGGTATTGTCCGGTTTCCACCGGCGGGGCGTTCTGGCATCATAGCCCCCCAGGCCGGGACCGGCAAGGCGCGACGGTCCAGGCCTGCCTCTCCCCCGCGCCGGAAGGGTTTTCCCATGCCCGACAATCCTGACCGACGTCCGTGCCACGACGTGCCTGGCGACGGCGCCCCGAACGACCCGGAAGACATGGAAGATATGGATGCGCCGGACATGCCGACCGCGCCCGTCTCGCTGACGATTCCGGCCGCCGCCGCCGGGCGCCGCCTGGACCGGGTGCTGGGCCTCGTTTTTCCGGGGCTGGGCTTGCGGCGGCTGCGCCGGGTGTTTGCGCAATACGAGGTCACGGTGGACGGCGTGGCGCGCCAGGCGGCGTTCAA
>NZ_JAZHDB010000112.1:0-3988 GCF_036584575.1 Desulfolutivibrio sp. | reverse complement strand
CAGGCCGCCAAAAGCCTCGTGGGCAAATGCGACGCGGTGTACATCCCCCTGGACAACACCGTGGTCTCGGCCCTGGAGTCGGCCATCAAGGTCTGCACGGAGAACCGGCTGCCGCTTTTCAGCTCGGACAACGATTCCGTGTCCCGGGGAACCGTGGCCGCCCTGGCCGTGGACTATGGACGTATGGGGAGGCAGACGGCGGTCATGGCCAAACGCATCCTGGCGGACGGGGAAAAACCCGCCGCCATGCCCGTGGAGGAGTTGCAGGAACTGGAGGTGGTGGTGAACAAGAAAGCCGCCGCCGACATGGGCCTGACCCTGCCCGAATCCGTCCTGAAAAAGGCCGGAAAGGTCATCGAATAACTTTCGAAAAAAAGGGGCTGCCTCGCGCGGCCCCTGGCGCGTCAGGCGGCGGCATCCGGCACGGCGCCCGGGTCCGCCGCCTTTTTCATGCCGCTTTTTGGGCCGCACCCCGGGAAATAAAGGCTGCGGCGGCCCGGTCCATGAGCTGCGCCCCGGCCAGGGCCAGCCCCCCCACCACCACGGCCGACACCCCAAAGGCCGCCAGGGGCGACATGCGCCCATGGAGCATTTCAGCCGCATACCCCAAAAGGGGCTGGTGGATCAGGTAGAAACTGTAGGAGGCCGCCGCCAGGCGGGCCACCGCCCGGCTCTCCCCCAGGCGGGCGATGAGGGGAAGGGCGAATAGCATCCCGCTTATGGACAGCGTGCACAGACACACCAGGAAGTGGGCCGCGGGGGCAGGCAGTCCGTCCTTGACGGTCACGGTCAGGGCCACGGCCAGGATCGTCACCCCGGCCAGGGCCAGGGATGCCGGGCGCGAAAAACCCGATGCCCCCGGGTCGTCCGGATCGGCTCCGGCCTGCTCTGCGGCCTGGCGCGCCGTCCACCGAAAGGCCAGGAACATGCCCGTGGCGAATTCCGGGAGCCGGGCCGGGAGGTTGAAATAGATCATGTAGGCCAAAAGCCCGAACGGGCCGTCCGGGAACCATCCGGAAAGGGCCTCCAGAAGACCCCACAGCCCGAAGCAGCCGATCACGATGCCGCCAAGCGCCCAGCCGGGGCCAATTCGGACAAAAAGCCGCAGCACAAGCGGATAAAACAGGTAGAACTGGGCCACCAGCCCCATCCACCACAGGGCCGGGACAATGCCGTAGAAGCAGGCCGGGTCCAGGGTGTGGACGAACGCGACATGTTCGAAAAAGCAGCGCCCAAGCGACGGCCCGGCCGCCGTGGCGGTGAAAAGGGCCACGGCGCTCCACAGGGCCAGGGCCATGTAATACTGCGGGCAGATGCGTCCGAAGCGACGGCGGAAAAACGCCGCGTAGGGCAGGTCGAGCACCCCGCCCCGGGCCGCCAGGGGCAGCGTCAGGACAAAGCCGGTGATGGTGTTGAAGATGACCACCCCGAGGTAGCCCTGGGCCAGGATGTCCCCGAAAAGCGGCCCCAGGGGATTTTCTGTCCCGGCCTCGGGGATCACGGACCACAGGTGGAAGAAAAAGACCCCCACCATGGCCACAACGCGCAGGAACTCGATCTGCGGGATGCGTTTTTTCATAAAGTGAACTTTCCCGGGGCAATACGTTTTAGGAGCCTCGCCCTAGCAGCATTTCATACAAAAGTCATGCAGATTGTGTCTCGGACACGTTTCCCCGGCATGCCGCCGCGCGCCTGGGACCGTTGCGGAGCGCTGTGCTGCGCACTTGCCCGGCCCCGGCCTTGGGGGTTATCCTGCTCCCAAAGGAGACGGCCATGCGCACCGGAACCGAGGAAAAAACGCCCATCGTCATCCGGGCGGACAACGTCGAGGACTATCTGCGCCGGGCCTTCGGCGACGACGCCAGCCTGATCGGCCTGTGCGACATCGCCGCGCCGGGCGAACAGGGCATGAAGGAGTTCGGCTACGGCAAACCCGTATGCATCGAATTCACCGTGGGGGGGGTCCGCAAAAGCGCGGTCCTGTCCATCATGCGCGGCGACAAGTACGGGCACCAGTTCTACTGGGACCGGGCGGCCATCCTCATGTTCCAACATGAGGCCTCGGGTCGCATGGAGAAACATGTACGTTCCCTAGGGCTTGGCTATTTCGACGAAAAGGACGCCATGACGCCGGTCACCCGGCCCAAGGAGTTTTTCATCGTCAGCGAGAAGGCCCCGGGCTATGATTATTATCTGGACCTGGAGCGCATCCGAAAAGGGGGCTTCCGGCCGGGCGACCTGGACATGGCCCGGCGCTTCGCCCGGTTCCTGGCCGGGGTGCATGCCCGCAAAAAGGACGACCCGGATCTCTACCTGCGCCGCATCCGCAACCTTATCGGGGCCTCGGAATGCATCTTCGGGCTGGTGGACGCCTATCCGCACCCCTACGAGCACTTTTTGCCCGAACGCTTTGCGGCCCTGGAAAAGCGCATCATCGACTGGCGCTGGAAGCTGCGCGGCTACGCGCACCGGCTGACCGAGGTGCATGGCGATTTCCACCCGTGGAACATCCTGGTCACCGGCGAGGGCGAGAGCGAGGCCCGCGATTTTTCCGTGTTGGACCGCAGCCGGGGGGAATGGGGCGACGCGGCCGACGACGTGGCCACGCTGGCCATCAACTACCTGCTGTTCGGCCTCTATGAAAAGCCGCGTCTGACCGGCGATTTCGAGAAGATGTACATGGCCTTTTTCGAGACCTATTTGCGCGCCAGCGGCGACGACGAGATGTTGTCGGTCATAGCCCCCTTTTTCGTGTTCCGGGGGCTGGTGATCGCCTCGCCCCAGTGGTATCCCAACCATCCCCTGCCCGTGCGCCAGGGGCTTCTGCGATTTTTGGAAAACGTGCTCGAGGATGATCGTTTCGACTGCCAAAACATCAACAAATATATGGAATAAGCGTATGACCACCGGCGCCGGCATCTGGTTCACGGGACTTCCGGGCTCGGGCAAAAGCAGCGTGGCCAGGGCCGTGGCCAAGGCCCTGGAAGCGGCCGGGAGGCCGGTGACGCTTTTGTCCATGGATGCCCGGCGCAAGGTCTATTTTCCCGTCCCGGCCTATACCGAAGACGAACGCGAGTCGGCCTACCTGATGTTTGCCGGGGATGCGGCCGGGCTGGTGCGCGAGGGCCGGGTGGTGATCATGGACGCCACGGGCAACCGCAAGCGGTGGCGCGACCGGGCCAGGGCTCTGATCCCCCGGTTTGCCGAGGTGTTCGTGTCCTGTCCGGTTTCGGTGGCCATGGCCCGGGAGGCGTCCCGGCCCGAGGGGTTGGTCATGGCCGGGCTGTACGCCAAGGCCCTGGCCCGCAAGGCTACGGGCGAGGAGGTTCCGGGACTGGGGGAGGTCGTCGGGGTGGACGTGCCCTTCGAGGCCGACCCGGCCGCCGAATGCGTGGTGGACGCGGCCACGCTTTCCGTCAATCAGGCCCGGGACGAGGTGTTGCGGTTTCTGGATGGGTGGCTATAAGCTCGAGGCACGGAGGCAGCCATGCAATTGACCATGGAATACGAACTGGAGACGGATGGCCGGTGGCTGGCGGAGATCACGGAGCTTCCCGGCGTCATGGCCTATGGGCCGACGCAGACCGAGGCCATCGCCAGGGTCAAGGCCCTGGCCTTGCGGGTCATTGCCGAACAGTTGGAACATGGTGAACATGTTCCCAATACCGACACCATTTCCTTCGCCGCCGCATGAGCCAGTGGCCGTCTATCAAATCCGCCAGACTGCTCGCCGCGCTGTTACGGCTTGGCTGGAACGAAAAGCGGCGTAGCGGTTCGCACCGGACGCTGCAACGCGACGGCTGGCCGGATGTCGTCTTTGCCTTCCATGACGCCGAAGAACTCGGCCCCCGCATGGTGGCCCGGATCGCCAAAAAGACCGGTCTGACTCCAAACGACCTTCAATAGACCCGCGACCCCGGCGGCACGTCGCCATCGGGCGCAAGAAGCGCCACCCGGCCCTGCCCATCATCCACGCCCATGACCAGCA